>NZ_JBEXZS010000194.1:0-139192 GCF_040593685.1 Methylobacterium sp. EM32
TCCGGGTTCTTCTCGCCGTGGGCGGCACCGGTCAGGCCGGCGACCTCCAGTTCCATCAAACGCTGCGCGGCAAAACCAATCATCTCGCGCAGCACGTCCGCATCAGCGCTCTTCTCAGCCAGGGCCCGCAGGCTCATCATGGCGTCGGTCATCGGGGGTGTCCTAGGTTCGAGGTTGGTGGCTCACAACCCGATCCTCACCCGTCACCACCGATGGCCACCCCCGCGAGAGATCCCGCCTGCTACAGCGCTGTGAGGGGCGCGCAGGCGGGATCTCCCGCTCTCGGCCAGCTACACCCACTCCAAGGGACTCGCCCCCCTCCCGTCATCATGGTTTGCGGAAACGAAGAATCGGACATCGCCGGGAGATGCCGGTCCGTGTGCAAGTTCGATCGATATTGCATGCCCGACCCACTACCCTATCCTGATGTATCAGTCGATCGGAGATCAACTGACCTCGAAGGATAGCTCAATAATCATAGAGATTGCTGGAGCCCTCCTTCGAGGCTGCTGCAAGCAGCAACACCTCAGGATGAGGTCGCGGGTGGGACGGACGGACGTCTCGTGGCGACATCCTCGCCGGTAAAGCGAGCCCCGGGAGAACGCCCGGGCCCCGCACCCACGCCCGTCAGGCATGCACCGGCCCGCCCTCGCCGAAATATGCCCGCTCCAGCCGCTCGTGCAGGTCGGGCGCGCCGGCCTCGGCGGCGAGGACGATCTGCCCCTGCGCGAGCGCGTAGATCCGGTCGGAGACGGCGCGGGCCTTCTCGACCAGCTGCTCGACCAGCAGCACCGCGGTGCCTTGGCGGCGCAGGCGGGTGACCACCTCGAGCACCCGGTCGACCAGCACCGGCGAGAGGCCGGCGGAGGGCTCGTCGAGCATCAGGAGGCGGGGGCGCTGCACCAGGCCCTGCGCCACCGCCAGCATCTGCTGCTGGCCGCCGGAGAGCGAGGCGCCCTTGTCGTGGCTCTTCGCGGCGATCTCGGGGAAGTGCGACAAGGCCTCGTCGATGCGCGCCGCACGCTCGGCCCGGGGCAGGTCGTAGGCGGCGAGCAGCAGGTTCTCGCGCACCGTCTGGGCGGTGAAGACGCGGTGGCCCTCGATGACGTGGGACAGACCGGCCCGAACGGCGCTCCGCGGCCCGGCGCCGGAGAGCAGCTGCCCCCCGAGGCGGACGGTGCCGGCCTGGACCGGCAGGAGGCCCGAGAGAGCGCGCAGCAGCGTCGACTTGCCGGCGCCGTTAGGGCCGAGCAGCGTCACGACCTCGCCCGCCCTCACCACGAGGTCGACGCCGTGCAGCACCCGGATCTTGCCGTAGCCCGCCTCCAGCCCCTGCACCTGGAGCAGGGGCGTCGCAGGATCATGCGCCGAGATAGGCACTGACCACCTCCCTGTGGCTGCGGATCTCCGCCGGCGTTCCGGCGGCGAGCACCCGGCCGAGATTGAGCACCGTGACCTCGTCGCAGATCGCGAAGATCAGGTCGGCATGGTGCTCGACGAGGAGCACGCCGATCCCCGCATCCGCCACCGCCCGGATCAGCCCGCCGAGGCGCTGGATCTCGAGCGCGGAGAGGCCCGCCGCCGGCTCGTCGAGGAGCAGGAAGGCCGGGCGCAGCATCAACGCGCGGGCGATCTCGAGGAAGCGCAACTCGCTGTGCTGGAGCCGTCCGGCCCGGACCTCGTCGAGGCCGTCGAGCCCGACCGCTCGCAGCGCGAGGCGGGCCGACTCGCGTAACTTGCGCTCATCCTCGCGGTGGCGCTTCAGCGCGAGCAGCGCCCCCGCGAGGGTGGCGCGCCCGTCGACGCTGCCGCCGAGCATGACGTTCTCGATGACGGTCGCCTCACCGACGATCCGCGGCGTCTGGAAGGTGCGGGCGATGCGAAGCAAGGCCCGCGCCTCCCGCGCCTCGGCGAGGAGCGAGCGGCCGCCCAGCCTCACCTGCCCCTCCTGCGGCCGGTAGTAGCCCGAGATGACGTTCAGCGTCGTGGTCTTGCCCGACCCGTTCGGGCCGATCAGGCCGTGGACGCCGCCAGGCCGCAGAGTGAGGTCGAGCCCGTCGATCGCCTTCACGGCGCCGAAACTCAACCGCACGCCCGTGAGGGTGATCGGTTTGGGCGTCGCGGTGCGCGCGGCGAGTTCCCGGAGCGCCGCCGCACGCGGGGCGATGCTGCGCTCGGCCGGCAGCGGCCGGCGCTTGCCGCGGTCGAGGAGGTCGGCGATGCCGCCCGGCAGCGCCACCACGATCACGAGGAGGAGGAACGCGTAGAGGAAGGTCGACCAGGCCGCGAGCGGGGCCGCCACCTCCGGCAGGATGGTGAGAAGGATCGTGCCGATGAGCGGACCCAGCACCGAGCCGCGCCCGCCGATCAGCACCGCGATGAAGAACAGGAGCGAGAGGTCGAAGGTGAAGGCGTCCGGCGTGATGTAGGTCTGGAGCGAGGCGAACAGCCCGCCGGCGATCGCCGCGACGCAGCCGGCGAACAGGAACACCGCGACGAGGAGGCGGGGCTTCGAAATGCCGACGGCTTCCGCGGCGACCTCGGCGTCGCGAATCGCCACGAGCGCCCGGCCGTAGCGGCTGCCCGCGACGTTGAGCGTCATCCAGGTGCAAAGAACCGCGCCGCCGAGGCAAAGGCCGTAGAACTCGAGGCGGGACTCGAAGGGCGCCGGCATCTCCGGCCCGGTGATGCCGATGCCGCCGCCGGTCACGTCCTGCCAAGCGAGCGCGATCTGCGTGACGATGGTGGCGAAACCGAGCGTCGTCATGGCGAAGTAGAAGGTGCGCAGCCGGAGCGCCGGCAGGCCGACGATCACCCCGACCACGGCCCCGACGATCCCCGCGCAGGCGAGCGCCGCGACGACCGGGAACGCCGGCAGGACCGTGCCGGCGGCGAGAACGCTGGTGGTGTAGGCGCCGACCAGCAGCAGGGCGACGTAGCCGATGGCGAGCTGCCCAGCGAAGCCGACAACGAGGTTGAGGCCCGAGACCAGGATCCAGTAGATCGCCGCCCGGGTGGCGATCAGCGTCCAGTAATCGTTGCCGACGAGCGGCACCACGAGCGCCAGGACGAGGATGGCGAGGAAGGGCGCGGCCGCGGCGAGGCGCCCACTGAAGCCGGCGCGGGCGGGGCTCTCCGAGGCCGCGACGGTGGACGGGGCACTCATACGCGCCTCGCCTGGGCGGAGCCGAGCAGGCCCTGAGGTGCGGCCAGCAGCACGACGATGAACAGGGTGAAGACCGCGACTGAGGCGAAGATGCCGCCGACGACGAAGTTCGCGGTCTGCTGAAAGAGTCCGAGGACGAGGCCGCCGACCAGCGCGCCGCGGTTGTTGCCGAGGCCGCCCAGCGCCACCGGGATGAAGCCGTAGAAGTTGAGATGCGGCCCGTTGGCGAAGAAGGCGAGCAGCAGCTCGCCGCCGGCATAGCCCGCGAGGGCCCCGATGCCGCCAGCGAGCGCGTAGCTCATCACCCGCAGGCGCCGCTCGGGCAGGCCGAGCGCGCGGGCGGCGAAATTGTCCTCCGCCACCGCCAGGAAGGCGTGGCCCAGCAGCGTGCGCCGGTAGAGGAGTTCGAGCCCGAGCACCACGATCAGGCAGGCGGCGACCGGCAGCCAGAACTTCTCGTCGAGGACGTTTTCCCCGAAGCCGCCGAGGAGGCGCGGGAAGGGCTGCGGCTCGGTGCTCCAGCCGATCGCCGTGACCTGCTGGATCATCAGGGCGAGGGCCAGCGTCGAGAGCACGTAGAGGTGCTGGTCGAGGCTCTTCAGCACCGGGCGCACCGCCACGAACTCGGTGATGACGCCGACGAGCGCGCCGCAGGCGAGCGTCAGGAGAAGCCCGAGCGGCCAGGGCATCCCGAGGCGAAGCGTGAACAGCGAGCCGAGCACGCCGCCGAGCATCCCGAGCTGGCCGGCGGTGAAGCTCATCACCCGCGAGGTCGAGAACATCGTGTTGTAGGTGATGCCGATCAGCGCGTAGATCGCGCCGACGGCGAGGCCCGAGGCCAGGATCGAGGCGAGCATGGCGGCGCTCCCCCTCCCCTCTCGTCAGGAATAGCCCGGGGCGAGCCGGAAGCTGCCGTCGCGGCCGGAATTGGCCGCCGACATCACCACCTCATCGGTCGGGTAGCCGTTATGCTCCTTGGGCGTATAGGTGTAGTCGCCGAAGATGCCCGGATATTTCGTCAGGCCGTTCCAGTGCTTGACGATCGCGTCGGGAGTGCTCGACCCCGTCTCCTCGACCGCCTTGGCGATCAGGCTCACCGCATCGTAGCCGGCCGCCACCCACCACAAGAGCGTGTCGGAGAGCGCAACCTTACCCTTCAGCCGGGCGACGAACTCCTCGCTGCGGTCCGGCAGCTTGCCGGATTCGCCGTAGGAGCAGCTGCGGTAGCCGATCGCGTAGACCTTCTCCCAGTTCGCCGGCTTCTCCAGCAACCCGCCGATCTCGCCCGAGGCCATCGAGGGGTGGCCGACGAAGGGCACGTCCCAGCCCATCCGGGCGCGGGTGTTGAACAGGCGGGCATCCATGCCGGTCGACACGCTCCACACCACCAGGGCCTCGGCGCCGGCATTGCGGGCGCGCAGCAGGTCGGGGGTCATGTCGGGCTGGGTCGAATCGATGTTGCCGAGATAGACCACCTCGGCCCCGTCCTGCTTGAACGCGGCGGCCGAGGCCTTGGCGGCGGTGACGCCGTAGCCGGTGGTGTCGCCGATCACCGCGACCCGCTTCACCTTCAGGACCTTCAGGCAGTAGCCCCGCACCGCGTCGTCCCACTGGGTGTTCGAGGGGGCGATGCGGAAGGCATTGGGGTACTTCGCCGGATCGATCAGGCTGTCGACGACGCAGGGATGGATGTTCGGCATCTTCGCCCGCGCCATGATCGGCGTGACGGCGAGCGATTCGCCCGAATTGGTCGGCCCCCAGATCGCGTGGACCTTGGCCTGGCTGATCATCTCCTGGGTGGCGTTGACCGCCTTGGTCGGGTCGCCTTGCGTGTCGCGGGTGACGAGCTCGATCTTGCGGCCCTTGACCCCGCCGGCGCCGTTGATCGCCTCGACGGCGAAGACCACGCCGCGGTTGAACCCGACCGTCGGGGCCGAGCTCGGCCCGGTCATCGCCGCGAGCCAGCCGATGCGCAGAGGCTCGCCCTGCGCCAGCGCCGGCCGGGGAAACCCGAGGGCTGCGGCCCCCGCGAGGCCGGCAGCATTCATCACGAGCGCACGACGGTTCGTCGTCACCATGGCGTCCTCCTCCCTCATGTTTCCGGCCGGCGCGATTTTATTTAAGCGCCTTGCCGCTCCGCGTGCCGGATCCGATCCACGTCGAAGGTGAAGCCGAAGCCTGGCCGCTCCGGTACGATGGCGTATCCGTCGGCGAAGTCCAGCCTCTCGCGGTACAACTCGGAGAACCACGGCATGACTTCGAGCGAGTGGGCGTTCGCCAGGGCGCCGAGCACGCTCAGGCTCTGCTCCGGAAACAGGTGGCTCGAGACCGGGACGTCGTGCGCCTCGGCGAGGTGGCCGACGCGCATGAACTCGGTGACGCCGCCGACCCGCTGGAGGTCCGGCATCAGGATGTCGGCCGAGCGCAGCTCGATCATCCGGCGGAAGCCGTAGCGGGTGTAGTCGGTCTCGCCGCTGGCGATCGGCGTGTCGAGCGCGGCGGCGACGCGGGCGAGGCCCTCGACGTCCCAGGCCGGCAGCGGCTCCTCGAACCAGGTGAGGTCGAATTCCTCCAGCCGCCGCCCGAGCCGGATGGCGTCGTTCTCCGTCAGCCCCTGGTTGGCATCGGCCATCAGGCGGATTTTCGGGCCGATCGCCTCGCGCACGGCCCGCACCCGGGCGATGTTCCAGTCCGGGTCCCCGGCCGAGAGGCGCATCTTCATCGCCGTGAAGCCCGCTGCCTTGAAGCTCTCGGCTTCCGCGACGAGTTCGTCGGTCGAGCGGTCGAGCCACAGCCCGCCCGACTGGTAGGCCGGCACCCGGGCGCTGGCGCCGCCGAGCATGCGGTAGAGCGGCAGCCCGGCGCGCTTGCCCGCGAGGTCCCAGAGCGCTCCGTCGAGGGCCGAGATGCCCATGACGGGCATCCCCTTGTGGCCCATGAAGTTCACGTCGCGCCAGGCCCGCGACCAGAAGCCCGCGATGTGGCCGGGATCCTCGCCGACCACGAGGTCGGCCATCTCGTCGATGAGCGCGCGCAGGACCTTGGTGCGCCGGTCGTTCAGCGTGAACACGATGTTCTCGCCGGCGAGCCCGTCGGCCCGCACCGTGACCAGGATGCAGCCGAAGGTGTGCAGTTGCCCGAGCGCCGAGCCGATCGGCCGCTCCGGGCGCAAGATGATGGGACGCGTCTCGACGCGGTCGACCTTCATGGCGTGTCCTTCCCTCTGTCGTTTTATGCCGTGCGGACGACCGGCCCGACCCGGTAGCGGTCGAGCACGCCCGGATCCGGGTCGCAGCCGAGGCCGGGGCCGGGGGGCAGCCGCACGTGGCCGTTCTCGGCCCGCACCCAAGGATCGAACGGGTTGGCCTCCATGTCGAGCCACAGCACCTCGACGAGGGGATCCTCGACGCGCGCCGCGACGACGTGCATCGTGGCGATGAGGCCGGGGCCGAAATACGGGCTGTGGGGCGCCGCCCGGATTCCGTGCGCCTCGCACAGGGTGATCACCCGCAGCATCTCACTGACGCCGCCGATCTTGGTCACGCTCGGCTGGGCGACGTCGATGGCGCCGGCCTCGATCAGCGCCTTGAAGCCGAACAGCCCGGCGGTGTTCTCGCCGGCGGCGATCGGGATGCCGCGGGCCCGCACCTGCGCGAGGCCGTGCACGTCCTCCGGCGGCCAGACCGGCTCCTCGAACCAGTACAGGTCGTGGGGTGTGAAGGCGTCGGCCATCTTCAGCGCCGCCTGGACGCTCCAGGCGCAGTTGACGTCGACCATCAGGGCAGCCTCGTGCGCCCGCGCCACCTCCGCGCCGGCCGCAACCGCCTCCTCGGTGACCTCGTGCAGCTTGATGTGGCGGTAGCCGGCGGCGCAGGCCGCCTCGACGTTGCGGCGCACGAGCGCGGGGTCGTGGTAGGCCAGCAGCGAGGCGTAGGCGGGAAGCCGCTCACGGATTCCGCCGAGAAGCTGAGCGACCGGCTGGCGCGCCCGCTTGCCGGCGAGGTCCCACAACGCCGTCTCGATGCCGGAGAAGGCGAAGACGAACGGGCCGTTGCGGCCGAGCAGGTGCGTGGCGTGGAGCACCGAGCGGGTCAGTGCCGCGACGTCGCCGGACGATTTTCCGAGCACGAGCGGCGCCACGATCCCGTCGAGGGCGGCGCGGGTGGCCTGGATCCCGGCATGGCCGAAGGCCTCGCCCCAGCCGACCAGCCCCTCGTCGGTCTCGACCCGCACCAGGAGGATGTCGAGATGGGTCCAGGCCTTGCCGGCGAAGGTGGCCGGCGGGCCGCCCATGTCGAAGGGCAGCGAGACGATCTGGGACTGGATGTCGACGATCTGCAATCGTGCCTCCTCGAATCGGCCTCGGTTCAACATCTAACACGATGGTCACCAGCCGAACCCGGATTTCTCGTCGGATGGACCGCGACGCATGTCCGGCTGGCCTCCCAAGAGTTCACGCGCACCGCGTCATTCCGGGCTCCGCTGCGCGGGCCCGGAATCACAGGCAGGGTGTCAAATCTGTAGGCCTCAATCAAACAGGCTCCCACACGGGAGAGGGGAACTGCGCTCAATCCTCGTCGCAGGATCAAGCGGACACTGCATGACAAGCTCGGTCCCGGCCCATCGTCACGTGTCGTGCCCGCCCTCGACTGTTGCGTCCCCCCTCCAATCTGACACCTGATTTTCGTTCGTAGGCGAACAAGCAACAATCGACGGAATAGTCATGCAACCGGGCCGACGTAGTTAACGCCACGCTCCGAGCAGAGACGAGCGGCGTCACGGATCCCCACGATCCGTCACGCCCGGCCGAGAAGGCCCGCGTCGAGAGCACAACCCGACAGGGATTTTCAGGCCATGAACGCCATCGTCGTCGCCTCCACCGCCGCGATCCTCGCCGCGACCGCCACCTACGCGCACGGCACCCGGCCGTCCGACCCGCTGCAGCCGGCCGGCACCCTGACCTGCACCACCCGGTCGACGGCCGGCCTGGTCTTCGGCCACACGCCGGTCGCCGATTGCACCTTCGTGTCGAGCCGCGGCGGCTTCACCCAATCCTACGTCGCCCTGTTCTCGCCGCTCCGGCGCCCGCGCGATGCCGCCGCGGCGGAGACGGTCCGGTGGGAGGTCATGACCCGGGACGGCTTCAGCCGGCCGGGCATGGTCAGCGGGTCGTTCCAGGCCCTCGCCGACCAGCCCGAGATCAGCGAAGCGGCGGGGGCGTCCGTCCGGGGCGTGCCCGTCACCCTGAGGCTCGTCGGCCATTCCGGGCAGCGGATCGCGCATTTCGCCCTCGCGACCCCGCGCATCGCCTTCGCGGCCGCGACCGAGGCCCTGGTGCGGTGAGACGGGCCGGGGCCCCGTGCGAGGCCCCTTGCATGAACCGACATCCCTGCCACCGCCCGCTTCGCGCGCGTGCTGGACAGCGGATCGACAGTTTTGCAAGACTTCTAGTCCGTCCCGTCCCGCGATGAGCTTTGGTCCAGGGTGCGCTTTCTCCGATCATCCGGCGTCGCTCGCCGCGTGTTCATCGTCGGCGCGATTCCGGTCGTCGTCGCGATGTCCATCGCCGTAGCGGCCTGGGCGCTGCTGATCGAAGCCGAGCGGGCCCGCGACGGGGCCGTGCTGTCCAGCGAGATGGTCCACACCTTCACGCTCCTCGACAAGGCGCGCGACGAGGTCGGCCGACGCGACGAAACCCAGGGCGATGCGCGCCGGCTTTTCGCCGCCCTGGCGGACAAGGCCGCGCTCCAGCTCGCGCAGCTCGGGCGGGTGGCCCGCACGGAGGAGCAGGCGGCGCGGGTCGCAACCGTGCAGCGCGACCTCGCCGCCCAGATCGAGCAGATGCACCGCCTGGCGCGGCTGGCGGGTGATCTCGGGATCGCCGCGGCCGGGATGGCGCGGCGGGCCGACCTGCTCGTCGCCCAGACCGATGCCGAGCGCCGGCGCCAGCAGGACGAGAATGCGCGCCTCGTCGCCGATCTCACCGCCCGGGACGCCGCCCTCGAGGTGAACCAGCGGGTCGTCAGCGCGCTGCGCGACGTCCGCGAGGCGATCTCGGCGGTCGAGCTCAACAAGACCCGCATCGGCCGCCCGGTGTTCCAGGTCGAGTTCGACGAGCTGGCCTCCGACATCGAGCTCCTCGACCGGACGGGCACGCAGCTGCACGCGGTGCTCGCCGGGGCGGCGCGCCGGGTCGAGGCCGGCCAGTTCGCGACGTTGCTGCGGTCGTACCGGAACCGGAGCCAGAGCGGCGATGCCGGGTTGAGCCGGGTCATCGCGGAGGGGTTCGAGCTCACCCGCGCCACCCAGTCGGGCCACGCCCTGATCGTCTGGTGCGACCGGCTGATCCGCGAGAGCGTCGAGGCGCAGAATAGCCTTCAGGCCGAGGTCGCCGGGCTGATCCGGCACTCGGTGTCGTCGAACGAGGCGGAGCTGACGACACAGGGCATCGCGCTCGCGGCGTTGCGGCTCGCGCAGCAATCGGCCTCCGCCCTCGACCGGGGCAAGGCTGCGGCCGCGGAAGCGGTCGTGACGGAGGGCGCCGACCTCGCCGCCCGCGCGCAGGACCTGGTGCTGCCCTCCGGCGTCCAGGGCGAGCTGACGACGGCGATCGCCGGCTGGCGCGCCCAGCTCGCCGCCACCGTCGACAGGATCCGCGAGCAGGAAACCCTGGTCGCCGAGATGAACCGCCGCGACGCGGTGATCGGCGCGAACGCGCAAGGCCTCAACCGCACCTTCATCGACGATGCCGACCGCGTCGGCACCTCGATCCGCCGGCTGCTCCTCGCCGGCGCGGCGGGGGCGCTGCTGCTCGGCACGGCGGCCGTCGTCGCCGTCGCCCGCTCGATCACCCGCCCCTTGCGCCTCCTCACCGGCAACGTCCTGCGGGCGACGACGGATTCGGGGATCGCCAGCGTCGGCCTTGTGAGCCGGCGCGACGAGCTCGGCGACATCGCACGGGCCTCCGACACCTTCCTCGCCGAGCTGCGGCGGCGCGAGGCGGGCTGGCGCGAGGCCGCGCGCCGGGCCGACGCGGCCCTCGTCACCCTGCGGCAGACGCAGGACGACCTCGTGCGCTCGGAGAAGCTCGCCTCGCTGGGGCAGCTCGTGGCAGGCGTCTCGCACGAGATCAGCACCCCGCTCGGGATCGCGCTGACCACCTCGACCCAGGTCCAGGGCGAGGCGAGCGCCTTCGAGGCGCTGGTGGCCGAGAACCGGCTGACGCGCTCGCGCCTGGTGCAGCACGCCGCGCGGATGCGCGACGGCGCCCGGATCATGACCACGAACCTGATGCGCGCCTCGGACCTGCTCTACAGCTTCAAGCAGGTCGCCTCCGACCAGGTGTTCGAGGAGCGCCGCGTCCTCGACCTCCGGTCCTGGATCGACGAGCTGCTGACGAGCCTGCGGGCGCTGACGCGGCCGGGGCGGCACGAGATCCTGGCGGAGTGCCCGGACGGCCTGTCCCTCGACACCTATCCGGGCATCCTCGCCCAGGTGCTGACCAACGCGGTCAAGAACGCGATCGACCACGGGACGCGCGAGGGACACCTCCTGCGGATCGTCATTACGGCGCGGCCCGAGCCGATGCGGGTCGTCCTCACCATCGGCGACGACGGTGCCGGCATCGAACCGCAGCACCTCGACCGCGTCTTCGACCCATTCTTCACCACCGCCCGCGCCCGGGGCGGGACGGGCCTGGGGCTGCACATCATCTACAACCTGGTCACCCACCGGCTCGCCGGCAGCGTCGAGATCCAGAGCACCGTCGGACAGGGAACCTGCGTGAGCGTGCAGCTGCCGCGGCAGGTCGGGTGAGCGGAGAGATGATCGATCACCGGGACGGTCAGACGCAATCGCCAGGATCGAAACCCTCCGAGTCATTCCGGGGCCGCGCAGCGGAGCCCGGAATCCAGAACCGCGGATGGTACAGAACAAGGCGGACAGCTCTCCGCTTCATTCTGCACAACCTGCGTGTCTGGATTCCGGGCTCCGCTTCGCGGCCCCGGAATGACGCGGAGGGCTTCAAGTCCGTGCAAGCCAATCAGTTAGGTTCTCGAACTCAATTAAGCCGAAGCCATCGAAGACCAAGGGCAACGAGATGGACAACTTACCACCCCGGCACGGCAAGAGGGCCAGGCGGCCGGCCAAACCCGTCCTGCGCGCCCTCGCCGGCCTCCTGATCGGCGTGACCGCCTCCCTGTCGGCCGTCGCGGCCCGCGCCGCGACCGAGCTTCAGCTCTGGCACTCGCTCGACGGGGCGAACGGGGCGCTGGTCGCCCGGATCGCCGAGGAGTTCAACGCCTCGCAGACCGCCTATCGCCTGGTCACGATCTACAAGGGCCCCTATGCCGAGACGATCAACGGCGGCATCGCGGCCTACCGAGCGGGGGCGGCGCCGCACATCCTGCAGGTCTTCGAGGTCGGAAACGGCACGATGGCGGCGGCGATCGGGGCGGCGCGGCCGGTCGCGGAGGTGATGCGCGCGGCCGGGCGCGGGATCGCGCCCGACGCCTTCCTGCCGGTGATCGCCACCAACTACCTCGCCCGCGACGGCGGCATGCTGTCCCTGCCCTTCAACATCTCCGCCATGGTGATGTGGATCAACCTCGACCGGTTCGCCCGCGCCGGCCTCGACCCCGACCACCTGCCCGAGACCTGGCCGCAGGTCTTCGAGGCCGCCCGGGCCTTGAAGCGGGCCGAACCGTCCCGCTGCGCGCTCTCCACCGCCTGGCCGACCTGGGCGCATATCGAGCAATTGTCGGCCTGGCACGGCAAGCCGGTCGCCACCCGGTCGAACGGCCTCGACGGCTTCGACGTCGAGCTCGTCTTCAACACGGCGTTCCAGGTCCGCCACCTGCAGAACATCGTCGACCTGCATCGCGAGGGCGCGTTCACCTATGCGGGCCGCACCAACCGCGGCGAGGCGCAGTTCGTCTCAGGCGAGTGCGCGATCTTCCTCACCTCGTCGAGCCTGTACGGCACGATCGCGTCGCAGGACCGCTTCCGGTGGGCGATCCGGCCGATGCCGTACTATCCCGAGGTGGTCGACGCGCCCCAGAACGCCATCCTCGGCGGCGGCTCGCTCTACGTCATGCAGGGCAAGACGGACGACGAGTACGCGGGCGTCGCCGCCTTCCTGGACTTCGTGCTGAGCTTCCCCGTGCAGGCGCTCCTCTACCGCAACACCGGCTACGTGCCGGTGACCCGGGCGGCCCGCGCCGACGCCGAGGCGGCCGGCTTCTACACCCGCCACCCGATGCTGGAGGTGGCCGTCGACGCGATCACGCACCGCCCGCCGACCCGCGACACCGCGGGCCTGCGGCTCGGCAACATGCTGCAGATCCGCGATCTCTGGGCCGAGGAGATCGAGGCGGCGCTCGCCGGCACCAAGACGCCGCGGCACGCCCTCGACGACGCGGTGGCGCGCGGGAACGCGGTCTTGCGCTTGTTCCAGCGCCGGACGGTGCGGTGACCGTCGCGTTGCCAGGGCACGCGCCCAGGCCGACACCACTCAGTGTCATCCCGGGGCTCGCCGAAAGGCGAGAACCCGGGATCCATAACCGCCGACGCGTGTAAGACCGAGCGGGAAGGCTTCCGCCTCGTCCTGAAACCTCGGCGTTTATGGATCCCGGGTTCCGCTGCCGCGGCCCCGGGATGACATCGAGGGGTGCAAGACTGTCGTGCGAGTTGGGCAGGCCCTCAACGCGTCGCAGCCACCGCCACGCCATACACCCGCCGCGCCGTCCCGATGAAGAACGCCTCCTGCTCGGCCGGGGCGAGCGGCGCGACGATGGCCTTAAAGCCGTCGATCATCGGCGACAGCTCGGCGCACAGGCTGTCGACCGGAAAGTTCGAGCCGAACATCACCCGGTCGGCCCCGAACAGGTCGATCAGCGTCCGCACCACCGGCCCGTTCAGCTCCGGCGTCCAGGCCTGATCCGGCTGGCCGAGGCCCGAGGCCTTGACGGTCGCGTTCGGGCAGGCGGCGAAGCGGGCCAGCGCGGCGCGCCAGCGCCCGAGGCTGTCGGGGTCGCGGCGCGCGGGCAGGCCGGCATGGTTGAGGATGATCGCGGTCGCGGGAAAGTCGCGGGCGAGAGCGACCGCCTCGTCGAGGTTCCACCACGGCGTCTGCAGGTCGAAGCGCAGGCCGTGACGCTGAAGAAGTGCGTAGCCGGCCCGCCAGGTCTCGTCCGACATCAGGGTCCGGCCCCGCCCGACCGCGTCGGGCGAATCCGGCCCGCCCGGCTTGTGGCGCACGCTGCGCACCAGCGGGCAGGCCGCCTGTCCCGCCAGCACGGCCGCGACGTCGTCGCGGTCGAGCCAGGCCTGCGCCACGATGGCGTTCGGCAGGCCCCACTCGGCGGCGAGCCCCGCGGCGTAGGCAGTCTCGCCGAGCGGGTCGCCCGGGTCCCACTCGGTCTCGACGTAGACGCTGGCGACGATGTCGTGCGGGGCTGCGTCGCGACGGTAGTCATCCGGCAGGTAGCGCCGCTTGATCGCCTCGTAGTCGCCGTAGCGGAACGGGATCCGCACGCCGGGCTTCAGCCAGGGATGCGGGTTGCGGTCGGGCTCCCAGAAATGCTGGTGCGCGTCGAGGATCGGGCCGTCGTAGCGGGACATCGGGTCTAAGCCCTCGGATAGGCGATCAGCATCGTGCCGGCGACGTAGACGAGGGCGCAGGCGGCAAAGAACAGCAGCACCGCCAGGTAGGCGCCGGTGGCCTGCAGGATCACCCCGGTGAGGATCGGCACCGCGATGCCGCTGGCCGATCCCGCGAAGTTCATGATCCCGCCGACGAGCCCGACCTTGTCCGTAGGCGCGAGCAGCGGCGGCAGGCTCCAGTACAGGCTGCCCCAGTAGAGGAAGAACAGGGTCACCGAGAGCAGGGCCACCGCGCCGACGGGGTTTGCCACCTGCGGCAGGGCGACGAAGGTCGCGAAGATGGCGATCCCGGAGAAGCCGAGCATGCCGCGATAGACGGTGGCGCGCGACCAGCCGCGGGCGAACAAGGCGTCGGCGGTAAAGCCCGCGAACAGCGAGCCGGTCATGCCGGCGAGGAAGATCACGAAGGTCGCCGAGCCCATCTGCTTCAGGTCGAAGCCGCGGGCCTGGGCGAGGTAGCTCGGCCCCCAGGTCAGCAGGCCGAAATTGATCATCGCCCAGGCCATCCGGCCGAGCATCAGGCCGGCGAGCGAGCGGGCGGCGATCCGGGGCGGCGCCTCGGCGGCGCGCCGGCCCTCCGGCACGGCCCGGATGGCGGCGAGCTCGGCGGCGTTGACCTGCGGGTGCAGGGCTGGATCGTCGCGCAGGGTGCGCCAGGCCAGCGCCCCGAGGGCAATGGTGCCGAGGCCGGCGACCAGGAAGGCGAGGCGCCAGGAATCCAGGGCGAGGATCAGGAACGAGATGATGACGCCGCCGAAGGCGGCCCCGAGCGGCGAGCCCGAATCCATCAGCACCGCGCCGCGGCCCCGCTCCTGCGGCGACAGCCAGATCGCGTTGAGCTTGGCGCCGGCGGGAAACAGCGGCGCCTCCGCCGCGCCGAGGCCGAGCCGGGTTAGGAGGAGCGAGAGCCCGCCGGTCGCGAAGGCGGCGAGCGACTGAAAAAGCCCCCAGGCGAGGGTGGCGCCCGCCATCAGCCGGCGCGGGCCGTAGCGGTCGATCAGCCAGCCGCCCGGCACCTGGAGCAGCGCGTAGGTCCAGAAGAAGGCCGAGAGGATCACGCCCTGCATCGTCGGCGTGAGGTCGAACTCGCGGGCGATGGTCGGCATCGCGATCGACAGGGCGGTGCGGTCGATCAGGTTGATGACGACGAGCGCGAACACGACCGCGAAGATGCGCCAGCGCACCCGCGTGGCGGCGGCGTCCGTGACGGCGCCGGATCCGGCGATGGTGGCGTCCATGGATTGTCTCCTCCGGTTGATCCGCCCGGGGCTCTCCCGGCCCCTTGGGCGGCGACGATGGCGGGTGGCCTTCAGCGGTTCACCAGCCGGGCCGGGATCAGGAAGATCAGGCCGGCGGCGAGCACGAGGGTCGCGGCGAGAAAGAGGATCGAGAGCTCGGTCTTGCCGGTCGCCTGCGAGGTCCAGCCGACGATGGCCGGGCCGAAGAAGCCCGAGAGGTTGGCAAACGAGTTGAGCACCGCGAGCCCGCCCGCCGCGGCGACGCCCGAGAGCATCGCGGTCGGCAGGTTCCAGAACAAAGGCGGGATGGCGAGGATGCCGGCGGTGGCGATGCAGAGCGCGAACACACCGAGCACCGGCTGGCTCTGCCACAGCACCGACAGCCCGAGCCCGACCGCACCCGTCAGGTAGAGCCCGGCGAGGTGCCAGCGGCGCTCGCGGAACCGGTCGGAACTGCGGCTGACCAGCACCATCGAGGCGATGGCGCACAGGCTCGGCAGGGCCGAGACGACTCCGACCATCGCCGGGTCCTTGACGCCCATGTTGGTGATCAGCGTCGGCAGCCAGAAGTTCAGGCCATAGAGGCACAGGTTGCAGATGAAGAAGATCCCGGTCATCAGGATCAGGTAGCGGTTGGTCAGCGCCGCCTTCAGCGTCAGCGCGGGCTTGGCCTTGCGCTCCGCGGCGACGTCCTCGGCGATCGCGGCCTTCTCGTCGGCGGAGAGCCAGCGCGCCTGCTCGACCCGGTCCTCGAGGAGGAGGAGCAGCGCGATGCCGACGACGACGCTCGGCAGCGATTCGAGCAGGAACAGCCACTGCCAGCCGGCATAGCCGAGCACGCCCGACATCTTCCCGAGGATCAGGCCCGAGAGCGGGCCGCCGATCAGCCCGGCGACGCCGAGCCCGATGAAGAACAGGCCGACCACCCGGCCGCGGCGCTCGGCCGGAAACCAGGCGCTCAAGTAGTAGATCACGCCGGGCATGAACCCGGCCTCGGCGAGCCCGAGGGCGAAGCGCACGGCGTAGAACTGCCAAGCGGTCTGCACCAACATCGTGGCAGCCGAGATCAGCCCCCAGGTCACCATGATCCGGGCGAGCCAGGTGCGCGCCCCGACCCGGTGCAGGATCAGGTTGCTCGGCAGTTCGAACAGGAAGTAGCCGAGGAAGAAGATCCCGGCGCCGGCGCCGTAGACCGCGTCGCTGAATTGCAGGTCCGCGGCCATCTGCAGCTTGGCGAAGCCGACATTGACCCGGTCGAGATAGGCGGCGAGGAAGGCCAGGATCAGCAGCGGCACGATGCGCGCCGTCGCCTTCCTGTAGGCCGAGTCCCGGACCGAGAGACCGGCGCTCGCGGCCGGAAGGGCGATGGTGGACACGATGTTTCCTCCCACGGTTTATCTGGCGTTGCGGGGTTCTTGTTCGTTGTCGTTGTGTGGATCACATCCGGTAGACCCGCCGCGCGGTCTCCGAAAACACTTGGCGCAGCCGCGCCGGATCGCACGTTCCGAGCCCGCGCAGCACCGCCGAGACGATCCGCGGGATATCGGCCGAGAGGCCGCTGACCGGCAGGTTGCTGGCGAACATCACCCGGTCGTTCCCGAACAGCGCGACCGTCTCGGCGACCACCCGCACGGTGCCCTCCTCGTCGAAGCGGCCGCCGCGCAGACCGAATTCCGAGAGCTTGACGCTGACCTGCGGCAAGGCCGCGAGGGCCTCCATGCCCCGGCGCCAGGCGGCGAGTCCCGCCTCAGAGCGGTCGAGCGGGAGGCCGCAATGGTTGAGCACGACGGGTAGGCCGGGCAGCCCGGCCACGACCTCGGCGGCTTCCGCGAGGTGCCAGAACGGCACCCGCAGGTCCCAGGACAGGCCGTGCGCGGCGAAGCGCGCGAGCCCCGCCCGCCAGGCCTCGTCCTGGAGCGAGCCCGGCGCGCCGGCGACCGACAGGCCGGGCGCCGCGGCGGTGACCGGCTTCGAGCGCACGCCCCGGAAGGCGGGGCTCTCGCGATGCGCGGCCAGCACCGCGTCGAGATCGGGCTGGAGGAACGAGACGTGGCCGACCGTGACGCCCGGCAGACCGTCGCGGGCCCGCACAGCGTCGATCCAGCGGGTCTCCGCCGCCTGCTCGTCGCGGGCGCGCTCGGCCTCGACATGGACGGTGGCGGCGAGGCGCAACGGAGACAGATCCCGCCGCAGGTCGGCGACCGCGTAGTCGCGGCGTAACCGTTCGTAGGGGCCGAGGAAGAACGCCGCGCCGGCATACTCCTCCTGGAGCCAGGGATAATGCCCCTCCCGCAGCGCCCAGAGGTGGTGGTGTGCGTCGACGATCCCCTCGGGCAGGACCTCGTTCAGCAGCGAGAGCGGATCCATGGCGCCGCTCACTCGGCCGGGACCGCGTGGGCGACGGCCGGGGCCGAGCCCGCGACCTGCACCTGCGGCTTGATCCAGAAGGTCGCGGCAGCCCCGACCAGGAGGAGGCCGATCGAGCCGGCGAAGGGCAGGGTCCAGTTCCCGGTCGCGTCGATGATGAGGCCGAACAGGATCGGCGAGATGATACCGGCCACCGCCGACCCGGCATTCATCAGCCCGCTCGCGGTGCCGGCATGGCGCGGCGCCACGTCCATCGGCACGGCCCAGATCGGCCCGATCGTCAGCTCGATCATGAAGAAGGCGCCGCTGAGCAGGAGCGCGATGGCCGCAAGGTCGCGCACGAACAGGACCGGGACCAGGAAGAGTGCGGCGCCGAGGAAGCTCACCAGGATGACCCGGGCGCGCGCCGCCTCCAGGCTGCCGGTGCGGCGGTAGACCCAGTCGCAGATCACCCCGCCGACGGTGTCGCCGACGACGCCGGCGAAGAACACGCCGGAGGATAGGATCGCCGAGTTCTTGATGTCGAGGTTGTAGCCGTGCTTGAAGAACACCGGCAGCCAGGTGAAGAACAGCCAGCCGGTCCAGCCGTAGCAGAAATAGACCATCATGGTCGGGGCCATGCGGCGCAGGAGCGGCCCCCACGGCACCGCGTCGGCCCTGCCCTTGCTCACCGCGTAGGGCGGCACGTCGATGAGGTCGCCCGCGACGACGCCGCGATGGGTGCGCGGATCGTCCCGGAAATAGAGCCACCAGACCGCGACCCAGATCGCCGTGACCGCGCCGAGCACGACGAACGACATCCGCCACGACAGGGTGAGGATCAGGAAGGCGACGAGCGGCGGCGTGACCGCGTTGCCGAAGCGCGAGCAGGAATGGGTGACGCCCTGGGCGAAGCCGCGCTTCGCCTTCGGCGTCCAGTTGGTGAGCGCCCGGCCGGCGGCGGGAAGCGTCGCGCCCTCGCCGATGCCGAGGACGAAGCGCACCGCGAGGAGCGCCGCGAAGCTGCCGACGAGCCCGGTCCCGATCGTGGTCAGCACCCAGATCATTCCGCAGACGAGCAGCGTGACCCGCGAGCCGATCCGGTCGGCGATCCAGCCGCCGATGACCTGGAACACCGCGTAGGAATAGGCGAAGGCCGAGAAGGCGATGCCGAGCTGGGTGTTGGTCATCCCGAGCTCGGCCTGGATCGAGGAGGCCGCCGTCGACAGGTTGACCCGGTCGACGTAGAGCAGGAACGACATCGCCGAGAGCAGGATCAGGACGTTGAGCGGCGCGCCTCCGCGGCGATACCCGAACATGGTTTCCTCCCGTCGCCATGGTTGGTCATGATCGTGCGGTTTCTTGTTTTGGTTTTTTTAATTGTCTGCTTTGCCCTACCCTCGACCTCATCCTGAGGTGTCAGTCGATTGAAGATCGACTGACCTCGAAGGAGGCCTCCAGAAGCCGGAGCGGTGGCTGGAGCCCTCCTTCGAGGCTGCTGCGAGCAGCAGCACCTCAGGATGAGGTCGCGGGTGGGATGCTGGTGACGTCGTCTCGCAGATTGCGCCGATCAGGCGCTCACGCCGCCTGCCGCACCGCGCTCCTGCCCGCCATCCGTGCGGCGAGGAGCAGGGCGGCCCGGCTGGCGCCCGGATTGGCGATGCCCTGGCCGGCGATGTCGTAGGCCGAGCCGTGGGCCGGGGTGCAGATCGGGAACGGGAAGCCGCCCAGCAGCGTCACGCCGCGGTCGAAGCCGATGAGCTTCATGGCGATCTGGCCCTGGTCGTGGTACATCGTCAGCACCGCGTCGAAAGCGCCCTTGGTGGCGCGCAGAAAGACGGTGTCGGGCGGGAACGGCCCCTGCGCGTCGATACCCTCCTGCCGGCCGGCCGCGACCGCGGGCGCGATGATCGCGTCGTCCTCGTGGCCGAAATTGCCGCCGTCGCCGGCATGCGGGTTGAGGCCCGCCACCGCGATGCGCGGCGCGGGAAAGCCGCTGTCCTTGAGCGAGCGGTCGGTGAGCCGCAGGCCCTCCAGCACCGCGTCGTAGGTGATGAGCGAGGCGACCGCCGAGAGCGGCACGTGCGAGGTGATGCGGGCGTTCCACAATCCTTCCAGGATGTTGAACTCCTTGGCCGGCACGTCCGTGAGCCCCAGCACCTCGGCGGTGAAGCCGATCTCGTCGTCGTAGGGCGGGTGGGCGAGGCGCATCGCCGCCTTGTTGAACGGGGTGAAGCAGACCGCGCCCGCGATCCCTGAGGCGGCGAGCCCGATCGCCTCGCGGAAGTTGCGCAACGCGAAGGCGCCGCCCTCCCGCTGCACCTCGCCGAGGGTGATGGCGTCGGGATCGAGGTGGCCGAGATCGAGCAGCACCGGGCGCTCGCCGGGCGTCGGGTCCTGGCCCGGCCGCCGCACCTCGACGTCGAGGGACAGGCCTGCCTGCGCGGCGCCGCGATCGAGGACCCGGGCATCGCCGACGATCAGCAGGCGGGCGGCGGCGCGGATCTCCGGATCGGCCGCGACCTTGGCGGCGAGCTCGGGACCGATCCCCGCCGGGTCGCCGATGGCGACGGCGAGCACGGGGCGCAGCGGATCGGCGGACCTGTCGGGCATGGAAGTAGACCTGGCGTTTCCTCGGATTGCCTCTCGTATAGACCCGAGCTCTCCTGTACGCAAGAATGCTGTATGCAGGATTACAGGATGCGTGGATGCGGCGGCGATCGTGAGCGTCGGCCGGTCGCGAGTGGAGGAGGACGGGACCCCATGCTAGGAGGGCTTGCGGCTGAGAGGCGGGGGATGGACGTGAGCAACGAGGGGCTGTCGGCCCTCGACCAGATGGTGCCGGTCAGCCGGCGCACGCTCCACGACGAGCTCGTCGGGCGCATCCGCGACCTCATCATCGAGGGCCATCTGGCGCCCGAGAGCCGCATCCACGAGGGTCAGCTCGGGCAGGCGCTCGGGGTCTCGCGCACGCCGCTGCGCGAGGCGCTGAAGTTCCTGGCGAGCGAGGGCCTGATCGAGCTGGTGCCGGGCCGCGGCGCGGTGGTGCGCCGCCTGACCCCCCGCGACGTGCGCGACATGCTCGACGTGCTGGCCGCTCTGGAGACGACGGCGGCCCGCCTCGCCTGCCAGCGGGCGAGCGACGCCGAGATTGCGTCCCTGCGCCGGCTGCACGACGACATGATGGGCTACTACGCGACCCGCACCCGGCTCGAATACTTCAAGCGCAACCAGGCCTTCCATGCCGGCCTCGCCACCCTGTCGGGCAACGCGTTCCTGGCCGCCACCCACGAGGGCATCCAGTCGCGGCTGCGCCGGATCCGCTTCGTCGGCAGCGACGCGCCGGAGAAATGGGCCGGCGCCGTCGCCGAGCACGAGGAGATGGTGTCGGCCCTCGAGGCCCGCGACGCCGAGCGCCTCGCCGCGGTGATCGCCCGCCACCTCGAGGCGACCTGGGTGCGGGTGCAGGACGTGATCTAAGCAGAGTCGCACGGGGCAACTCTGCTTAGCTTTCTATTTTTGCATCAATTTTGGCGCCGAACTGGTGACCATTTCGGCGAGTGATGCTGAGGAGCGGTCGGTTCGGTCGACCTTGCCGAACGTGAAGCGCTCGGGCGATAGTCCGCCCATGTCCTGCCGTCACCAGCCTGACGCCACCCCTGCCGGCCCTCTCGAAGAGGCGCCGTCGAGCTGCCGCAAGTGGCGGCGCTGGCCCCGCGAGCTTCCCGGCTCGGCGAACGACAATGGCGGGTCCGCGACCGTTCGAGTGCTGGGTCTCGGCAGCGCGGTCCTCGGCCTGATCGTCGTGACCGGCCTCTTGGTCGCCCTCGCCTCCTGATTCGTCGCGGCCCGGAATCGGTCTCGCTCCGCGCCCGATCCCACCGACCGTCCCAGCACATGGCAGCCGTCACGATCACGCCTGGCCGGCTGTAATATTCATTCCGGAATTCCTCGTTCGACGGCATGACTTGAACTGTAAACGGGCGTATGATGCCGCCGTTCCTCAGGCGGAAGAACCCTTGCGCATCGCCGGAGAGTGGAGATCGCCATGTCGATCACGACCGTCATGGTCCCGCTCGATTTGACGCCCGCGTCGTGGAACCGGCTGGACGTCGCGCGGTCGATCGCCGAGCGCGTCTCGGCGCAGCTGATCGGCGTGTCGGCCTGCGAGGCTCTGCCGTCCCACCTCTACGGCAAGGGGGCTCTCATCAACGCCCGGATCATCGATCGGGGCGCGGCCCGCGCATCCGCCGAGCTGGCCGAGGTCGAAGCGGTCTTCCTGGCGCGCACGTGGGGCATGCCCGGCGCGGCGTGGCGCGCGAGGCCCGGCGACCTGCGGGTGGTCCTGGCCGAGCAGGCGCGCATCGCAGACCTCGTCGTGCTCGGGCGCGCCGATCCCGACGATGTCGAGGGCTGGTGCGCGGCCCTCGCGCCCGGCGAGCTGATCCTTCAGCTCGGGTGTCCGGTCCTCCTCGTCCCGTCGGGTGTCGCGTCGCTCGCGGCGCGCCGCGTCGTCATCGGATGGAAGGATTCCCGCGAGGCCCGGCGCGCCGTGCGGGACAGCCTGCCCCTGCTCGTCGGCGCGGAATCCGTGTGCATCGCGACCGTCGGCCCGGACGCGACGCCGGACGGCGCCGAGGACGTCGCCGCCTCCCTCACCCGGTGCGGCGTCGCGGAGACGACGGTCGTGCGGTCCCCCTCCTCCCGCAGCGTCGCGGCGTGCCTCATGGACATCGCCCATCGCACGAAGGCCGACCTGATCGTCACCGGCGCCTACGGGCATTCGCGCCTCCACGAGCGGGTGTTCGGGAGCGTAACCCGGCAGCTTCTGGGGGCCTCGCCGGTCTGCTGCCTGATGAGCCACTGATCGCGCGCGGCTGATCCTGGTCGACAGGGACAGCCGGCCGGGACGACCCGCGGATTCGCGGCTTTACAGCGGCTCTCACATATTCGACAATCCATGAAAGAGTATTTCATAGAATGAAATCGATCATGAGGGAAACGCCCGCGCCCGCCCGCCGCTTCGGCGCGGGGAAGGCTTGGTCCGGCCGTCGGCCGACGGGATCCGCGCGCCGCCCGGCAGCCGTCCGATGACGGCGGGCGAGAGCGCGCGGCGCGACCCTTACGCGCCCGAGGCGATGGAACGGCTCGTCGCGCCGCGGAGCGTCGCCGTCGTCGGCGTGTCCGAGCGGCCGAACGCCTTCGGCAGCCGCACGGTCGCCAACCTGAAGGCCTTCGACGGCCGCCTCTACCAGGTCAGCGCCCGGCACGCCGAACTCGCCGGGCGGCCCTGCTACCCGAGCGTCGCGGCCCTGCCCGAGACCCCGGACTGCGTCGTGATCGCGACGCCGCGGGAGGCGGTCGAGCCGGTCATGCGCGACTGCGCTTCGATGGGCGTCGGTGCCGTCCTGGTGCTGGCGGCCGGGTTCGCGGAGACGGGCAAGCCCGAGAACGTCGCGCTCCAGCAGCGCCTCGTCGGCATCGCGCGGGACGCGGACATGCGCCTCGTCGGGCCGAACACGATCGGCCTCGTCAATTACGCTACCGGCGCCGGCCTCACCTTCTCGGCGATGCCCGAGCGCCGGCCGCTCGCCCCGCACGCGATCGGGATCGTCAGCCAGTCGGGCTCGCTGGGCTTCTCGCTGGCGCAGGGCATCGAGCGCGGGGTCTCGGTCAGCCACGTCCTCACCGCCGGCAATTCCTGCGACGTCGACGTGGCGGATCACGTCGCCTATCTGGCGCAGGATCCGCATTGTCGGGCGATCGCCTGCCTGTTCGAGGGCATGGCGGATCCGGGCCGGATGCTGCGGGCCGCAGCCCTCGCCTGGGAGGCCGACAAGCCGCTCGTCCTCTACAAGATCGCGACCGGCCAGGAGGGCGCCCGGGCGGCCCTGTCGCATACCGGCTCGCTCGCCGGATCCGATGCCGCCTACGCGGCGGGTTTCTCGCGCGCCGGCGTGGTCCAGGTCGACCGGCTCGAGGCGCTGGTCGAGGCGGCGTCGTTCTTCGCCAAGGCCGGTCCGCCGCGCGCCCGCGGCGTCGCGGTGATCGCGACCTCTGGCGGCGCCACCATCATCGCCGCCGACAAGGCGGAGGCGCATGGCGTCGCCCTGCCGCAGCCGGGCCCGGAGGCGGCCTCCGTGCTCGCGGCGCAGGTGCCGGAATACGGCTCGACCCGCAACCCGTGCGACGTGACCGCCCAGGTCATCGGCTCGGCGGACAGCCTCGCGGCCTGCGCCGGGGCGTTGCTCGCCGACCCACTCTACGGCGTCATGGTGACCTCGCACGCCTACGCCTACGAATCGGCGACGGTCCGGCTGCCGGTGTTCAGCCGGGCCGCCGCGGCCAACCAAAAACTCGTCTGCAATGTCTGGGCGCCGGAATGGCTCGGCGGTCCGGGCGCGCGCGAGACCGAGAGCGACCCACACCTCGCGCTGTTCCACTCGATGGACCGCTGCTTTGCGACGATCGAGGCCTGGCACCGGCGCGACGCCCTGCGGCAGGCCGGCCCGACCGGCGAGGGCCGCATCGCGGATCCGGCCGCCAAGGAGCGGATGGAGTCTCTGCTGAAGCAGACGGCCGGATCCTCGCTGACCGAGCGGGAGGCGAAGGCCGTCATGGCGCTCTACGGCATCCCGGTGGTGGAAGATCGGCTGGTCTCCTCCGCGGCGGAGGCGCGACGGGCCGCCCAAGCCGTCGGCTTCCCGGTGGTGCTCAAGGGCGAGAGCCCGGACGTCCCGCACAAGACCGAGGCCGGGCTGGTCAAGCTCGGTCTCGGGAGCGACGCCGAGGTCGAGCGCGCCTACGCGGAGATCCTGGCGGCCGTCGATGCGATCGTGCCGAGGCCGGATTTCCGGGGCGTGGTCGTCCAGCCGATGATCCCGCGCGGCGTCGAGGTCATGGTCGGCGCACGGCACGATCCACAATTCGGCCCGCTCGTCGTCGTCGGCCTCGGCGGGGTCCTGGTCGAGATCCTGCGCGACACCGCGCTCTCCCTCGCGCCGGTCGGGCGTGAGGAAGCCGAGGCGATGCTGCGAGGCCTCAAAGGCGCGGCCTTGCTCGACGGGTTTCGCGGCGCGCCGGCGGTCGACGTCCCGCGTCTCGCCGAGATCGTGAGCCGCTTCTCCGAACTCGCCGCCGATGCCGGTGGGGCGGTCGCCGAGATGGAGATCAACCCGCTCATCTGCGCGAGGGACCGGATCGTCGCCGCCGACGCCCTGATCGTGAAGGGCGGGGCTCTCGGGGGACAAGAATGAGCACGAGATCCCCTCGCCCGCGTGGGAAAGGGAACCCCGCGTTTGATGTTAAACGGGATGCCCCTCCGAGAGCCTGTTTGAGGTTCGCGACGGTCTTTCCACCCTGCATGTCATTCCGGGGCCGCGTAGCGGAGCCCGGAATCCAGAAACTCAGGTCATGCAGAACGAAGCGGGACGTCCTCCGCATCGTTCTGAACCGTCAGCGGTTCTGGATTCCGGGCTCCGCTACGCGGCCCCGGAATGACCCGGGGAATGTCAATTCTGGAGCAGGCAATCGAGCAGGCTCCGACCGCTCCGCCGATCCTGCGAGGACACCCGATGGCTGAGGCGCCGGCGACGGGGAGACCGGCCCTGGTCCCGGTGCTGCCGAACCACCGTTTCGACGAGGCGGCGCTTCGGCGCTACCTCGCCCCGCTCCTGCCCGGCGCCGCGGACGAGCTCGTGGTGCGCCAGTTCCAGGGCGGGCAGTCCAACCCGACCTTCCACCTCGCCACGCCCGGCGGGGCCTACGTGCTGCGCAAGAAGCCGGGCGGCGCGCTCCTGCCCTCCGCCCACGCGGTCGACCGCGAGTACCGGGTGATGGGCGCCCTCGCAGCGACCGACGTGCCTGTCCCGCGGGTCCGGCTCTATGGCGACGACGCGAGCGTCATCGGCACGCCGTTCTACGTCATGGACTACCTCGACGGCCGGGTCTTCTCCGAGCGCGACATGCCGGGGGTCGATCCCGGACACCGCCGGGCGGCCTTCCTCGACGCGGCGCGGGTGCTCGGGCGCCTGCACCGGCTCGATCCCGCCGCGATCGGCCTTGGCGATTACGGCCGCCCCGGCAAGTATATCGGGCGGCAGGTCGCGCGCTGGACGACGCAGTACCGGGCCGCCGACCTCGCGCCGGAACCGGCGATGGACCGGCTGATCGCCTGGCTCGCGGCGCATGGGGACGTCCCCGACGAGACCGCCCTCGCCCACGGCGATTACCGCCTCGGCAACCTGATGTTCCACCCGGAGGAGCCGCGGGTGATCGCGGTCCTCGACTGGGAGCTCTCGACGCTGGGCCATCCGCTCGCCGACCTCGCCTATTGCCTGCTGCCCTGGCGCACCACGCCGGCGGAGCAGGGACTCGTCGGGCGCGACGTGCCGGGGCTGCCGGACGAGGCGGAGTTCGTCGCCGCCTACGCTGCCGCGGCCGGACGCCCGGTCCCGGCCGATCTCGACGTCTTCGTGGTGTTCTCGCTGTTTCGCTGGGCGGCGATCGTCGCCGGCGTGTACCGGCGCGCCCTCGACGGCAACGCCTCGGATGCCCGGGCCGTCGACGTCGCGGGCGACAAATTCCGCCGGCTCGCCCGCCGCGGGGAGGAGATCGCCTATGGCCGCTGACGCGAGCACCGAAATCCTGTCGGACCTCGCCGACGGGGTCCTGACGATCACGCTCAACCGGCCGGACAAGCTGAACGCCTTCACGGCCACCATGCGCGAGGCGATGGTCGCCTGCCTCGACCGGGCCGACCGGGACGATTCCGTGCGGGCGGTGATCGTGACCGGCCGCGGCCGCGGCTTCTGCGCCGGCGCCGACATGTCGGCCGGCGCCGCCCGCTTCGACGTCGCCGGGCGGGCCGGCGCCGACGGCGAGGCCCTGCGCGATTCCGGCGGACGCCTGGCGTTGCGCCTCTTCGAGTCCAAAAAACCCGTCATCGCGGCGGTGAACGGGGCGGCGGTCGGGGTCGGCGCCACCATGCTGCTGCCGATGGACATCCGGCTCGCCGCGACGAATGCCCGCTTCGCCTTCCCGTTCACCCGGCGCGGGCTGGTGCCGGAGGCGTGCTCGTCCTGGTTCCTGCCCCGGGCCGTCGGCATGCAGCGGGCGATGGAATGGGTCGCGACCGGCAGGATGATCCCGGCCGAGGAGGCGCTGGCGAGCGGCCTCGTGCGCAGCCTGCACGCCCCCGACGACCTCCTGCCGGCGGCCCGGGCGCTGGCCCGCGAGATCGCGGACGCCGCCGCGCCGGTCTCCGTGGCGCTCGCCCGGCAGATGCTGTGGCGGATGCTCGGGGCCGACCACCCGATGGAGGCGCACCGGATCGAGAGCCGGCTGCTCGCCGAGCGCGGCCGCAGCCCGGACGTGAAGGAGGGCGTGACCTCGTTCTTCGAGAAGCGGGCGCCGGATTTTTCGGGGCGGGTCTCGGCCGACATGCCGGAGAGCTATCCGTGGTGGAGGGATCGTCCTTACGGGGAGGAGTGAACTCCGGTCTCAACTGCGGGGATGGCTTGCGACAAAGGCGTCTATCCCACCAACGACCTCATCCTGAGGTGCGAACGGAGTGAGCCTCGAAGGAGGGCTCCAGGAATCTCAGAGCGAACTGGAGCCCTCCTTCGAGGTCAGCCGATTTCCAATCGACTGACACCTCAGGATGAGGTCCTGAGTGGGATGAATGGATTTTAATACTCGGCATCGATTTCGAGAGACGGCTCGATCCAAGAAAGACCGGAGGACCCCAATGACGGACATCACCGTGATGGCGACGGGCCTGCGCTTCCCCGAAGGCCCGGTCGTCCTGGAGGACGGGACGATTGCCCTCGTCGAGATCGCCCGCGGGACGGTCTCGCGGGTGGCGCCGGACGGCACGGTCTCGGTCATCGCCGAGCCGGGCGGCGGGCCGAACGGCCTCGCCCTCGGGCCGGACGGGATGCTCTACGTCTGCAACAACGGCGGCTTTGCCTGGCACGAGGAGCCCGGCATGATCCGGCCGGTCGGCACGCCGGACGATTATTCCGGCGGCCGGATCGAGCGGGTCGACCCGCGTACCGGCACCTGCACGGTTCTCTACGACCGGTGCGGCGAGCATCGGCTCAAGGGCCCCAACGACATCGTCTTCGACCGCGCCGGCGGCTTCTACTTCACCGACCTCGGCAAGGCGCGCCACCGCGACCGCGACCAGGGCAGCGTCTACTACGCCAAGGCCGACGGCTCGTTCATCACCGAGGTGGTGCACCCGATCCTGACCCCCAACGGCATCGGGCTCTCGCCCGACGAGACGGTGCTCTACGTCGCCGAGACCGAGGGCGGGCGGCTCTGGGGCTTCGACCTCGCCGAGCCCGGCAGGATCCGGCGCCGCCCGTTCCCGTCGCCGCAGGGCGGCCGCTTCCTGTTCAACCAGGCCGGCTACGAGCGCTACGATAGCCTCGCGGTCGAGGCCTCCGGCAATATCTGCGTCGCGACCCTGATGACGGGGGCGATCACCGTGATCTCGCCGGAGGGCGAACTGGTGGAGAGCGTGGCGATGCCGGACGTCTACACTACCAACATCTGCTTCGGCGGGCCTGATCGAAAGACCGCCTACGTCACGCTGTCGGGAACCGGGCAGTTGGTGCGGGTGCCGTGGCAGCGGCCGGGGCTGAAGCTGAATTTCGCGCCGTGACGTCCAAGATTATTCCGTGACACCCAAAGACGTCATACCCTCCGCGTCATACCGTGGCTCGCCGGAAGGCGAGAACCCAGGATCCATAACCGCTGAGGATGCCACATGAGGCGGTCAGCGTTTCGTCTCATCCTGAAAGATCAGCGTTTATGGATCCCGGGTTCCACTGCGCGGCCCCGGGATGACACGGAGGGTGGTCATTCCGGTGAGAGAGCCAACCATCACCCCCCGCGCATCGCCACCAGCGCTCCCGCGATCTCCGCCGCGGCCTCGCTGAGCGGCGCGACGAAGCGGGCGACCACGTCGGCCTCGGCGAGGGAGTTGCGCAGGTACATCAGGTTGAGGCTCCCGACCGCGACCCCGCCGATCAGCACCGGCACGCCGATCGCCGAGGCGACGCCGTTGTAGGAGGTGCGCGAGTAATCCTCGTTCATGCTGGCGTATCCCTGCTCGCGCACCCGCGCGAGCCGCCGGTCGAGCGAAGCGGGATCGAGGATGACGGCGTTCCACGGGTCGTCCGACCCGGTGAGCGCCGCGAGCGCCTGGGCACGGGTCTTCGGGTCGCAGAAGGCCAGGAACGCCAGGCCGAGGGAGGTGCCCAGCAGCGGCGCCCGGTAGCCGGGCCGGCGGTTGAAGTGCAGCACGCCCTCGCTGCGGCTGGTGCGCGCCACCACCATCGCGTCGCCGTCGAAGACCGAGACGTCGGAGGGCCATTGAAGCGCCGCATGCAGCCGCGCCAGGATCGGGGCGGCGGCGAGCGCCATCTCCTCATGGGTCTGGTAGCCGCTGCTCAATTCGAGCGTGCGCCCGGTGGTGACGTAGACCGCCTTCGTCGGGTGGCGCGCCACCAGCCCGGCATGGATCAGCGTCTCCAGCATCCGGACGATCGTCGGCCGGTTGAGGCCGGTCTCGCGAAAAAGGTCGCCGACGCTCGCCTCGCGCAGGCGGTTGAGGGCGCGCAGGACCTCCAGCACCCGCAGCGCCGCCGTGACGGGCTCGAAGGATGGCATCCAAAATCTCTCTCGATCGACGCAGCGGGACTCGACGTCGGCGTTGCATCCGCCGCCGATCGGTCTACACTGTTTTGAACACACGTTTCAACAAATGAAACGTAGATAACATCGAATGGGAGGAGCGCGGCTTTGGCGGGCGCGGATCCAACACGAGCGGCGGCAGGCTCCGAGGCGGCTACGCCCCGAGGCCCGTTGCACGGACTGACGGTGCTCGATCTCTCCCGCGTGCTCGCCGGCCCCTGGGCCTCGCAGATCCTCGGCGATCTCGGGGCCGAGGTCTGGAAGATCGAGCGGCCGGAAACCGGCGATGACACCCGCCTGTGGGGCCCGCCCTTCGTGCAGGGGCCGGACGGGCCGTCGGACGCTGCGTACTATCTCTGCGCCAACCGCAACAAGCGCAGCGTCGCGATCGATTTCGGCGACCCGGAGGGCGCCGCCCTGGTGCGGCGGCTGGCCGAGCGGGCGGACATCGTGGTCGAGAACTTCAAGACCGGGGCGCTCGCGCGCTACGGCCTCGACTACAAGTCGCTCTCAAGCACCAATCCGGGTCTAATTTACTGCTCGGTGACCGGGTTCGGCCAGACCGGTCCCTACGCGTCGCGGGGCGGCTACGACTTCCTGATCCAGGGCATGAGCGGCCTGATGAGCGTCACCGGCCGGCCGGACGACGAGCCGGGCGCCGGCCCGATCAAGGTCGGGCTGCCGGTGAGCGACCTCTTCACCGGCCTCTACGCCGCGACCGCGATCCTCGCCGCGCTCCACCACCGCACCGCCACCGGCGAGGGCCAGCACATCGACTGCGCCCTCCTCGACAGCCAGGTCGCGGTGTTGGTCAACCAGGGCATGAACCACATCGTCGGCGGGCTGACGCCTACCCGGCTCGGCAACTCGCACCCGAACGTGGTGCCCTACCGCGAATTCCAGACCGCGGACGGCTACGTGCTCGTCGCCTGCGGCAATGACGGGCAGTTCCGCAGCTTGTGCGGGCTCCTCAACCTGCCCGAACTCGCCGCCGACCCGCGCTTTCGCGACAATGTCGGCCGCTTGCGCGACCGCAAGGAGCTGGAGGCGAGCTTGAGCGCCGCGATCCGGCAATGGACCTCCGCCGACTTCTTCGCCGCCATGGAGGCGGGGGGCGTGCCGGGCGGGCCGATCAACCGCATCGACCAGATCCTCGCCGACCCGCAGGTCGCCGCCCGCGGCCTGCTCAAGCGGATGGAGCGCTCGGATGGCACGCCCGTGACGGTGATCGGCTATCCGAGCCGGCTGTCGCGCACGCCCGCGACCTACCGCATCGCCCCGCAGACCCTCGGCGAAGCCACCGGGGAGGTGCTGGCGTCGCTCGGGGTGGACGAGGCGGAGCGGGCGCGATTGCGGGAGAAGGGGGTCATCCGTGAGTGAGCCCCTCCCCTGCCGGATTCGCAAGCCTGTTCGCAGCACTCCTCAAGACGAGTGTAGCGCGGGATCCCCTCTCCCGTGTGGGAGAGGGGTAGGGGTGAGGGTGACACGTTTCAGGATCAAGCACTGGACGTTGAGCTGCCAGCACGACGCTCAGTGTTTCACACTGAAGCGTGTCACCCTCACCCCCGGCCCCTCTCCCACACGGGAGAGGGAGGGTCCCGCGCCCCTTCCTTCGGCGAGACGACCCGGTCGTTCTCTGGGGGAAGAGCGACAGGGTCGTCTGTCGATATCAGCCCTGCACCCCCGGCAACACCCGCCGCGCCTGCAGCTCCGCCAGCCACCACGCCAGCGACGCCTCCGTATCGATGCACTCCCCGAACCCCGCCTGCCGGATCTTGATCGTGCTCAAGAGCGACGCGGTCGAGTGGGTCCGCGAGAAGGCGAAATCGGCGAATTGCCACGAAGCGCCGACCAGCCGGTCGACGGACAGGGGCCGCAGGCCGTGGCGCGCCACGATGTTCTGCCAGGTAGAGGCCCGGCCCGGCATGATGCGGGAAAGCGGCATCGGATGCGGCAGCCCGACCTCCATGCCGAAAGCCCGCGCGATCACCGGCCACAGGTTCTCCCAGGTGAAGACGTCGCCGTTCGTCACGTTGAAGGTCTGGTTCGCGGCGGCTTGCGTGCGGCCGGCCCAGGCGATGGCGCGGGCGAGGAGCCGCGCATCCGTCGCCTCGGTGACGCGGGTGCCGGTCCCCGGATAGACGAGCGGAAGCCCGAGCGCTCGGCTGATCGCCGCGTAGGCGCCCACCGCCGCGACCATGTTCATGGCGCTGCCTTCCGCGAAGCCGAACACCACCTGTGGCCGGAGAATCGTGAAGCTCCAGTTCGTCCCGGCCTGCCGGTCGGCCAGAAAATCCTCCTGCGCCCAGTAGAAATTCGGATGGATGTGGCGCGGCGCGCTCTCCCGGGCCGGGACCGGAGCCTGGCCGAGATGCACCCCGTAGGCCTTGGCGCCCTGGAGCAGGGCGATGTGGCGCAGGCCCGGATTCCGCGGCTCGACCGCGTCGAGGAGGTTCGTCAGCATCGCCAGGTTGGTGGCGATCTGGTCGTCGTCGAGCCAGCCACCGGCGAGGTCCGGCTTCTCGTAGAGCGCCGCGTAGACCACGTGGGTGAGGGTGCGGATCTCGGAGAGCCGCGCCCGGCTTTGCGCGGCATCCGAAAGATCGACCGCGACATGCGCCGCGCCCGTCGCCGGTTCGGGCGGGCGCCGCGACAAGGCGATCACCTCCCACCCCGCGCTCAAGTATTGATCGATCACCGCCCGCCCGACCAATCCGCCGGCGCCCGCAACCAGCACCGTTCCCGTCTGTCCCATGATGTCCCCCGCGTGGATAACGCAGATATATATACAGATGGACGGACACAAAAAACAATGTTATAACTTGAAAAACGAGCAAGTTACGCCAAAAATTACTTGCTCAATTGTGGGAGGAATGAACGTGCTATCGAGACGCAGCGTTCTGGCCGGGCTCGCCGCGGCCCCGCTCATACCGGGCTTCGCGTGGGCGGCAGAGCCGATCAAGGTCGGGCTCATCATCCCGCTGAGCGGCGGCGCCGGCCGGCAGGGGCAGGACGTCACCCACGCCGTCCAGGCCATGGCGGCGCTGATCAACGAGGGCGGCGGCGTACTCGGCCGGCCGGTCGAGATCCTGGTGCGCGACGACGAGAGCACGCCGGCGATCGGCGTCGCCAAGGCCAACGAACTCGCGGCGGCCGGCGTCGCGGTGGTGCTGGAGGGCTGGAACAGCCCGGTGACGCTGGCGATGCAGTCGGTGCTGGCGCGGGCCGGCATCCTCGACATCACGATGATCTCGAAGGCCGACGCGATCCTCGCCAGCGCCTCGAACCCGCTGGCGATCCGCCTCAACAGCGCCAACGTGCAGGATGCGGCGATCATCGCGCAGTATCTCGGCAGCAAGACCAAGAAGGCGCGCATCGTCTTCGTCACCGAGAACGACGCCTACGGCAACGGCGCCCAGCAGGGCATCGAGGCCGAGTTCAAGAAGGCCAATCTCGACTACACCATCGTCCAGACGCTCAAGTTTCCGTTCCCACAGACCGATTTCCGGGTCGAGATCACCAGCATCCGGGACGCCAAGCCCGATTACGTCATCAGCATCAACGCCAACGAGGGCGCCGGCCTGCCGGCCTTCCTGCAGCAATACGCGCAAGGGCAGGTCGGCGCGCCGGTGATCTGCACCGTCGGCACGGTGGGCCCGAGCGTGATCGAGACCACCGGCAAGGCCGCCAACGGGCTCCACAGCGCCGACATCTACTTTCCCGAGACCGAGCCCTTCGCCAGCAACCCGGAGAACAAGCGCTTCGTCGCGCAGATGCAGAAGCAGTTCAAGACCGAGCCGGACAAGTTCATGGCGCTCGGCGCCGCCTCGCTCGAGGTCTGGGCGAAGGCGGTGACGAAGGCCGGCACCCTCGACCGCAAGGCGGTCGCGGGCGCGATCCGCGGCCAGGAGATCCCCGGCACGATCTTCGGCACCGTGCGCTTCGAGCCCAACGGCCAGATGCAGCACCGGCACTTCGTGTTCACGGTCAAGGATGGCAAGATTGTCGTCGAGAGCTGATGCCCCACCGGTTCTCGCCGTCGAGGATCTGTCGGTCCGCTTCGGCGGGTTCCAGGCCCTGAAGGCGATGTCGTGGTCCGTCGCCGCCGGGCGCATCCTCGGCATCATCGGACCGAACGGGGCCGGCAAGAGCACCTGCTTCATGGCCGCCACCAACATGGTGTCGCATGGCGGCCGCATCCGGCTCGACGGGGCGGACGTGACGGACAGGCCGGCCCACGCGCTGCCGCGAGCGGGCCTGCGCCGCACCTTCCAGCAGAACGCGTTCTTCGGCGGCATGACGGTGCTGGAGAACATGGCGGCGGCCCTGATGGAGAGCCGTCCGAGCCCGCTGGCGCAATCGGTGTTCCTGCCCTGGATCGAGGCACGGCGCCGGCGCGCGATCGACGCGCAGGCGCGGGCCCATCTGCTGGCCTACCACGTGCCCGAGAGCGTCCACGGGCGGCTGCCGGGCGAACTCTCCTACGGCACGCAGCGCATGCTCTCGATCGCGCTCGCCGCCGCCCCGGGCGCCCGGGTCGTGCTCCTCGACGAGCCGGCGGCGGGCCTCGGCGGCCCGGACATGATCGCGCTGCGAGGCGTGCTGGAGCGGATGCGCGAGGACGGCCTCGCCGTGGTGCTGATCGAGCATCACATGGATCTCGTGATGGCCATCGCCGACGAGGTCGTGGTCCTCGAACTCGGCCAGCCGATCGCCGCGGGCCGGCCGGCCGAGATCCAGGCCGATCCGCGCGTGCTCGCAGCCTATCTCGGGAGGGCGGCGTGAGCGCGCGGCTCGAGATCGCCGGCTTGCGAGTCGCCTACGGCCAGGCCGAGGCGGTTGCGGTCGAGCGCCTCGTCGTCGAGCCCGGCACGCTCGCCGGGGTGATCGGCGCCAACGGCGCCGGCAAGTCGACGCTGATCAACGCGGTCGCCAACTGGTCGCGGGCCGAGCCGCGGATCGCCGGTTCGGTCCGGCTCGACGGCGAGGAGCTGGCCGGGCTCTCGGCGGAAGCGCGCGTGCGCCGCGGCCTCCAGCTCGTGCCGGAGGGGCGCGGCGTGTTCCTCGGCCTCTCCGTCGAGGAGAACCTGAAGGCGGTGGCCCGGCCGGGCGGTGCCCAGGGCGGCAAAGGCGGGCGCTCCTACGCCGTCGAGGACGTCTACGCCCTCTTCCCGCGCCTGCGCGAGCGCCGGGCGAACCTCGCCGGCTCGCTCTCCGGCGGCGAGCGCCAGATGCTGGCAGTCGGCCGGGCGCTCCGCATGGCCCCGAAACTCCTGCTACTCGACGAGCCCTCGATCGGGCTCGCCCCGCGCCTCGTCGCGACGCTGCTCGCCACCATCCGCGAATTGGTCGAGGGCGGGCTGACGGTACTGCTCGTCGAGCAGAACGTGCATGCGGCGGCCGAGGTCACCGACGTGCTGCACCTCCTGGAGCGCGGCCGCGTGGTCGCCGCCGGCCCGGTCGCGGAGATGCGGAACGACCCGCGCATCGTCGAGGCCTATCTTGGAGCGAGCCACGGATGAACGTCGCCCAGCAACTCGTCAACGGCGTCATCATCGGCCACGCCTACGCGCTCGTCGCGGTCGGCTGGACACTGCTCCTCGGCGCCGCGCGGCTCGTGAATTTCGGCCACGGCCAGATGTACATGATCGGCGCCTTCGTGGCCTGGTGGGTCATGGCGGCGACCGGCCTGCCCTACCCGGCCGCGGTCCTGGCCGCGGTCCTGCTCGGGGCCGTCCTCGGCGCGGTGATGCAGCGCCTGTTCCTGCGGCTCACCCTCTCGCAGGATCTGGTGAACCTGATGATCGTGACGCTGGGCTTCGGGCAGGCGCTCGAAGGGGCGGCCGGCCTCGCCTTCGGGCCGAAGCCCCAGACCCTGGCGAGCCCGTTCCAGGAGATGAGCATTCATCTCGGACCGGTCTGGTTCACGGTGCAGGACGCGATCCTGGTGGGGGCCACGATCCTGGTCTTCGCCGTCCTCTACCTGGCGCTCCACCGCTCCTGGCTCGGCGCCGCGGTCCGGATGGTGGCGGAGGACCCGCGGCTGACGGCGCTCGGGGGCCTGCGGGTCTCGCGCATCTACATGGGCATCTTCGCCTTCGAGGGCGCGGCGGTCGCCTTCGCGGCGGCTTTGGTCGCGCCGCGCACGCCGATCCTGACCTCGATGGGCTTCGACCAGGTGGTGATGACCTTCGTGGTGGTGGTGCTCGGCGGCATCGGCAGCGTGCTCGGCAGCTACGTCGCCGGGCTCGGCATCGGCCTGTTCACCGCGCTGTTCGGCGCCCTCGTCTCGCCGGCCTACACCACGGCGGCGGTCTTCGCGCTCCTCATTGCCGCGATGGTGCTGCGGCCGGGCGCGCTCTCGGCCTCGGGGAGCTTCGCCCGATGACCCGTCCGCTCTCGCGCCTCGCCCTCGCGGCGCTCCTCGCCGTCGCGGGCTTCCTCCTGCCGAGGCTGCTCGGCGGCTCGACGCTCGTCTACGACACACTGGTGGCGATCGCGATTTTTTCCGCGATGTCCTACGGCCTCGACGTGATCCTGTCGGATCTCGGCGAGATCAGCCTCGTCCACACCGCCTTCTTCGCCACCGGCGCCTACGCGGCGGCGATCCTGACCGTCACCTACGGGTTCGGGGCCTGGACGGCGCTTGCCGGCGCGGTGCTGGCGGCCTTGTGCCTCGCCCTGGTGCTCGGGGTGATCACCCTGCGCACCCGGGAATTCGCGTTCTCGCTCGTCACCTACGCGGCGGCGGTGGTGTGCATGAACGTGGCCTCGAACTGGGACTTCCTCGGCGGCTCGGACGGCATCGTGGGCATCCCGCCTCTCGACCTGTCGGTCGGTCCGGTCGAGCTGACGGCCGGGCGCAGCGTCGAGTTCTGGCCCTTCGCCTACGCCCTGCTGCTCCTCACCCTCTACGTCGTCCACCGCTTCCGGCGCTCGCGCCTCGGCCAGGCGGCGCTGATGGTGCACATGAACCCACGGCTCGCCACGATGTGCGGCCTCGACGGCAACCGCATCCGGTTGCAGGTCTTCCTGCTCTCGGCGGTGATCAGCGCCGCGGCCGGCTGGCTCTACGCGTTCCAGCGCGCCTATGTCGGCACCGACCTGTTCGAGACCTACTTCCTCGTCCTGATGCTGACCGGGGTGATCCTCGCCGGACGGCGCATCCTGCTCGGGCCGCTCCTCGGCACGGCGTTGCTGCTCTCCCAGAAGAGCTTCGCGTCGCTCGGCGCCTACGGCGACAAGCTGGTGCTCGGGGTGGTGCTGGTCGCGGTGTTGTGCCTGTGCCCGCGGGGCCTGGCGAGCCTGTGGCCGCGGCGGCGGGTGGCGACAGTCGCCGATGAACCGGCAAAGCCAAGTCAAGCGCGGTTCCCGCTTCCCAGGCGCGAAAACGAATTCGCGCATCGCCCCTGATTTCTAACCCCTTACAATATCTTGCGCTTTCCCCTCCCCACAAGGGGGAGGGGATCCCGCGCTTCATTCGTATCGAAAGAGAACGAGCGGACACGCCCCGACCCATGCCCTTCACCCACGATTCCCTGATGAACCACCGCATCCCGGAGGTGCGCCAGCGCCTCACGCGGCGCGACAGCGTGCTCTACGCGCTCTCGGTCGGGTTCGGGCAGGACCCGCTCGATACGCGCCAGCTCGACTTCGTCGACGGCCACCGGAGGCTCAAGGCGGTGCCGACGATGTCGGTGGTGCTGGGCCATCCCGGTTTCTGGATGGCGGATCCGGCGACCGGCATCGACGCGGTCCGGGTCGTCCACGGCGAGCAGCGCATCGCCCTGCACCGGCCGCTCCCGGTCGAGGGCGAGATCGTCGGCACCACCCGCATCACCGGGCTCGTCGACAAGGGCGAGGGACGCGGCGCGCTGGTCTACTCGGAGAAGGAGGTGCGGGACGGCGAGGGCACGCTGCTCGCGACGACGCGCAGCACCACCTTCCTGCGCGGCGACGGCGGCTTCGGCGGGCCCTCAGGCCCGGTGGCGGAACCGCACACCCTGCCCGAGACCCCGCCCGACACCGTGGTGGAGATGCCGACCCGGCCCGAGCAGGCGCTCTATTACCGGCTCAACGGCGACGACAACCCGCTCCACGCCGATCCGGAGGTGGCGGCCCTGGCCGGCTTCCCGCGCCCGATCCTGCACGGGCTGTGCACGCTCGGGCTCGTCGGCCACGCCCTGCTGCGGGTGCTCGGCGACTACGAACCCGGCCGCTTCCGCGAGCTCGCCCTGCGCTTCTCCGCGCCGGTCTATCCGGGCGAGACCGTGCGGGTGGAGATCTGGCGCGACGGCTCGTTCCGGGCGCGCGTGGCGGAGCGCGACGTGGTGGTGATCAACAACGGGCGCGCGGTGTTCGCGGGCGCGGACAGGGGGGAGGCGTGAGCATGACCGATCACCCCGTGCTGCTGGAGCGCCGCGACGGCGCGGTCGCGGTCCTGACGCTCAACGAGTTGGCCAAGCGCAACGCGCTCACCCCGGCGATCCGGGTGGCGCTCGCCGAGGCGATCGAGCGCATCGAGCGCGATTCCGCGATCCGGGCGGTCGTGCTCACCGGCGGGACGCAGGTGTTCAGCGCCGGCGGCGACCTGACGGCGATGCAGGCCGACGGGCTCGCCGGCGGGCGCGACCGGTTCCGGCTGCTCCACGCCATCATCCGGGCGATCGTGAAATCGGGAAAACCCTACATCGCCGCCGTCGAGGGCTGGGCCGCCGGTGCGGGCTTCAGCTTCGCGCTCCTGTGCGACACGATCGTCGCCGCCGAGGGCGCGCGCTTCGTCGCCTCATTCCCGAAGGTCGGGCTGGTGGCCGATGCCGGCCTGCTCCACACCCTGCCGGCCCGGGTCGGCCAGGGCCGCGCCCGCCAGATCCTGCTCCAGGCGAGCCCGATCGGCGCCCGGGACGGCCTCGCCATCGGCCTCGTCGACGAGGTCGTGCCGGACGGCCACACCCTCGACCGGGCGCTGGCGCTCGCCCGCGCCTACGAGGGACTGGCGCCGCTCTCGACCGCGATGGCCAAGGAGTGGCTCGCGCGCGGGATCGACGAGGTGCTCGATTGGGAGCGCAGCGCCCAGGCCGCCCTGTTCCAGACCGCCGACCACCACGAGGGCAAGACCGCCTTCCTCGAGAAGCGCCGGCCCGCCTTCCAGGGACGCTGACATGACGGATTCTCAAACGGACGATGCCGGCGCGAGCTTGCGCGAGACCGCCGACCGGCTGCTCGCCGACCACCTCACCCCGCAGGCTCGCGCAACGGTGGCCGCGGGCGAGTGGCCCGCGGCTTTGTGGGCGGCCGTCGACGAGGTCGGCCTGCCGGCCGCGATCCTGCCGGAGGCGGCCGGCGGGTTCGGGGTGCCGGTCGCCGACGCCCTCTCGCTCCTGACGGTGGCGGGCGCGCACGCCCTGCCGCTGCCGCTCGCCGACACGATGCTCGCCGGCTTCCTGCTGGCCCGCGCCGGCATGGAGATCCCGGCCGGGCCGCTCGCCGTCGCGCAAGGATCCGAGATCAGGCTCGACGCGGCCGGCCGGGCGAGCGGGCACGCCTGGGGCGTCGCGTTCGGCCGCCACGCCCGGGCGGTCGTGGTCCTGGCGGAGGGAACCGGCGGGCCGGTCCTCGTCGCGCTGCCGCGGGATGCACTCGCGATCGAGCCGGGCACCGACATCGCCGGCGATCCGAGCGACGCGCTGCGCGTCGAATCGGTCGCCGCGGACAGTGCCCCGGCTCCCTTCGGTGCGGCCGGCTTACGGGCGGCGGGTGCCGCGACCCGCGCCCTGATGATCGCCGGGGCACTCGGCGCCGTCAGCGCCATGACGGTGGAGTACGCCCGCGAGCGCCGGCAGTTCGGCCGCGCCATCGGCCAATTCCAGGCCGTGCAGCAGAACCTCGCGGTGCTCGCCGGCCAGGCGGCCTCGGCGGCGGCCGCCGCCGACCTCGCGGCGGAGGCGGTGGCGGAATGGGGACCGGGGCTGCTGCCGGTGATCGCCGCCGCCAAGGTCCGTACCGGCGAGGCGGCGGGCCAGGGGGCAGCCATCGCCCACCAGATCCACGGCGCGATCGGCTTCACGGCGGAGCACCGGCTGCACCACTATACCGGCCGCCTGCGGGCCTGGCGCGACGCGTTCGGACGCGAGGCCGAGTGGGCGCAGAGGCTCGGCCGCCACCTGATCGCCGCCGGCCCGGACGGGCTGTGGCCCGCGATCACGGCCGCGTGAGGACTCGTCCCATGTCGCAATTCACCTTCCCGCCGCCGCCCCCCTCCCCCGCAGCGGAGGCCTTCCGCGCCGAAATTCGTGCCTTCCTGGCGAGCGCGCTGAAGGACCGCGCCCCGATCGACCGGGCCCAGAGCTGGAACGGCCTCGACCCCGCCTTCTCGCGCAGGCTCGGGGAGCAGGGCTGGCTCGGGCTGACCTGGCCGAAGCAGTATGGCGGGCAGGAGCGCTCGGCGCTCGACCGCTACGTGCTCCTCGAGGAACTGCTCGCGGCCGGCGCGCCGGTCGGCGCGCACTGGATCGCCGAGCGCCAGAGCGGCCCGAGCCTGCTGCGCTACGGCACCGAGGCGCAAAAAAGCGCGATCCTGCCCCGGATTGCCGCCGGCGAGTGCTTCTTCTGCATCGGCATGAGCGAGCCCGATTCCGGCTCCGACCTCGCCTCGGTCCGCACCAAGGCGGTGCGGGAGGCGAACGGCTGGCGGGTCAACGGCACCAAGCTGTGGACCACCAACGCCACCCATTGCCACCTCATGATCCTGTTCTGCCGCACCGGGCCGCTCGACCGCGAGCACCGCCACGCCGGCACGAGCCAGTTCCTCGTCGATCTCACCCTGCCGGGCATCACCATCCGGCCGGTGCGCAACCTCGTCGGCGAGCACCATTTCAACGAGGTGGTGTTCGAGGACGTCCTCCTCCCCGAGGACGCGCTGCTCGGGCGCGAGGGCGAGGGCTGGGCGCAGGTGACCGGCGAGCTCGCCTACGAGCGCAGCGGGCCGGAGCGCTTCCTGTCCTCGTTCTGGCTCCTCGTCGAATTGGTGCGGGCGCTCCAGCCGGCGGCCGATGTGCGGGCCGAGATCGCCCTCGGCCGGCTCGGCGCGCAGCTGATCACGCTCCGGCGCATGTCGCGCTCGGTGGCGGGCCTGCTCCAGGCCGGGGCCGATCCGGCCCTGGAGGCCGCGATGGTCAAGGATCTCGGCGCGCTGGTCGAGCAGGAGATCCCCGAGATCGCTCGCGACCTCGTTGCCGACGGCCCGCCGACGCCGCAGAGCCGGACCTTCGCCGAGGTCCTGGCCTATACCACCCTGCACGCACCATCCTTCTCGCTGCGCGGCGGCACCCGCGAGATCCTGCGCGGCATCATCGCCCGCGGCCTCGGGCTGAGATAAAGGGAGACGACCATGACCGACGCGGTGCTCTACGAGCAGGAGGGCGGGATCGTCACCCTGACGCTCAACCGGCCAGAGACGCGCAACCCGATCTCGGAGCGCGACGTGGTCGACGGGCTCGTCTCGGCGCTCGGCCGGATCGGCACCGATCCGTCTGTGCGGGTGGCGATCCTGACGGGGGCAGGCAGCGCGTTCTCGTCCGGCGGCGACCTGCGGGCGATGCAGTCCGCGCTGGAGGAGCGCGCCCGGGACCCCCACGCCACGATGGCCTACTACACGCAGGGCATCCAGCGCATACCGCTCGCCTTCGAGGCCCTCGACGTGCCGGTGATCGCCGCCGTCAACGGCCCGGCGATCGGCGCGGGTACCGACCTCGCCTGCATGTGCGACCTGCGCATCGCCGCCGACACGGCGCGCTTCGCCGAGAGCTTCGTCAAGATCGGGATCATTCCGGGCGACGGCGGCGCATGGCTGCTGCCGCGGGTCGTCGGCTGGTCGAAGGCCTGCGAGATGGCGCTCACCGGCGACGCGATCTCGGCCGCGGACGCGCTCGCCTGCGGGCTCGTCTCGCAGGTGGTGCCGGGACCCGAGCTGATGGCGGCGAGCCGGCGGCTCGCCGAGCGCATCGCCGTCAACCCGCCCCAGGCGGTCCGGGCGACGAAGCGCCTGTTGCGCGAAGGACGCTTCGCGACCCTGCCCTCGCTGCTTCAGCTCTCGGCCGCGGCCCAGGCGATCGCGCACACCAGCGAAGAGCACCGCGAGGCGCTCGCCCGTGCGCTGGCGAGGACGGCGAAGGGCTGAGGCCCGCGGCGGCGCGGTCCACGACGGGACGTGAGGCGCGAAGGCCTCATACCATCTCCACTTGATCTTTTCCGAAGTAAGCAGAGCGCGGGATCCCCTCTCCCGTGTGGGAGAGGGGTAGGGGTGAGGGTGGCTCGGGTTCAGAGTGAAGCTCCGACCGTCGAGCTGCGCAGCTCGACGCTGGGCGACATATCCAGCAGCCGAGCCACCCTCACCCCCGGCCCCTCTCCCACACGGGAGAGGGGAGACGCGTTCAATCTTTATCTGACCGGATCAGGCGGAAACTGTATCATACGCCCCCGACCGCCCCCGTCACACGCTCAGGTGCCGCAGGATCCGCGCCCGCGCTTCCCCGTCGACGCTCCCCTCGTCGTCGATCTCGCCGAGCTTGAGCGCGGCCCAGCGATTGGCGACCCGCAACGCGAAGTCGAGGTTCTGCTCGACGATCAGCATCGTGGTGCCGTAGGCGATCCGCTCGGCCGCGAGGGCGGCGGCGATGCGGTCGACGACCGAGGGCTGGAGGCCCTCGGAAATCTCGTCGATGAGAAGCAGGCGCGGGCGCAGCATCAGGGCGCGGGCGAGGATGAGCATCTTCTGCTCGCCTCCCGACAGGGTGCCGGCGCGCTGCGACAGCCGCTCCTTCAGGAACGGGAAGTGGCCGAACACGCGCTCCAGCGCCTCCGGCAGGAGCCGGTCCGAGGCCAGCGCCAGGCGCAGGTTGTCGCGGATCGAGAGGTCCTGGAACAGCGGCTGCTCCTGGGGCGCGTAGCCGACGCCGAGGGCGACGAGCTTTGCCGGGCTGAGCCCGGCGATCGCGCGCCCGTCGATCGCGACCGAGCCCGACCGGAGCGAGACCAGCCCGAGGATCGTCTTCAGGAGCGTCGTCTTGCCCATGCCGTTCTTGCCGAGCAGTACGACGCTCTCGCCCGGCTGGATCGCGAGCGACACGCCCTTCACGATCGAGACGGCGCCGTAGCCGCTCGACACGCCGTCGAGGACCAGGCTCGCACCCCCGACCGCGGACGCGGGCTTGGCCGTCATGACGTCATTCATGGCCGCCTCCCGCGTAGATGGTCCGCACCAGCGCCGAGCCGACGACCTCCTCGACCGTGCCGTCGAGCACCAGCCGGCCCTGGTGCAGCACCACGATGCGCGAGGAGATCTCGCGCACGAAGTCGAGGTCGTGCTCGACCAGCATCACCGCGAGGCCGAGCTCATTGGCGAGCCCTTTGAGCACCGTGCCGATGGTGGTGCGCTCGGCCTTGGTCAGGCCGGCGGTGGGCTCGTCGAGGAGGACGAGGCGCGGCTCCAGGGCCACCACCATCGCGAGTTCGAGCGCCTGCTTCTGACCGTGCGAGAGCAGGCGGGCGGGCTCGGCGAGGTGCGCGTCGAGCCCGGTCATGCGCAGGATGTCGAGCACCGCCTGCGGAAGGGCCAGGGTCTCGGCCCGGGCAAGCGGGTTCAGGGATGCGTGGGAGGCACGGGCGAGCCGCAGGCAATCGGCGACCGATAGGCTCTCGAACACGCTCGCGACCTGGAACTTGCGCCCGACGCCGAGGGCGACGATGCGGTTCGGTGTCAGGCCCGTGGTCGGGACGCCGCCGACCGCGATGGCGCCTCGGAACGGCTCGGTGCCGTCGCTGAGGCAGCGCATCAGCGTCGTCTTGCCGGCGCCGTTCGGCCCGACGAGGCTGACGAGCTCGCCCGCCCGGATGGTGAGGTCGATGCTCTCCAGCACCGTCAGGCTGCCGTAGGACTTGGCGAGGCCCTGGACGGCAAGCAGCGGGCCGTCGCCCGTTGGTGCCGCGCGCGAGTGCTCCGCGCGCAGGCGCGGCGCGACGGCCCGCCGCCGCCCGGCCGGCAGCGCGCCCCAGGCGCGGCGGGCGAGCTCCGCGAGGCCGCCCGGCAACAGGATGATGATCGCGACGAAGGCCGTGCCGAGGAGGAGCTGCCAGAGGAAGGGCAGGTCGCCCGAGAGGTTGGCGGCGAGGTAGTCGATCGCGATCGTGCCGAGCACCGGCCCGATCAGCGTGCCGCGCCCGCCCAGGGCCACCCAGATCACCAGTTCGGTGCCGAACAGGAAGCCAGCATTCTCCGGCGCTACGACCCCCGAGGCGTTGGCGAAGACGAAGCCGGCGAGGCCCGCGACGCCCGCCAGCGCTGCGGTGAGGCCGATCTGCCACCGCCGGGGATGAAGGCCGAGATAGGCGCAGCGCGCCTCGTTGTCCCGCAACGCCACCAGCATGCGCCCGGCATCCGAGCGCACCAGGATCCAGGCCGCAAGCGTCACGGCGACGAGGAGGAGGGCGGCGAGCCGGAAAAAGCCCTCGATCTCGAGCGGCAGGACGTCGAAGCCGACGAGACCGCTGCTGGAGCCGGTCCGCTCGCCGCCGGAATAGATCGCCTGCACCACCACGATCGGCACGACGAGGGAGATCACCGAGGCGTAGAGCGCGGTCGAGCGGTGATAGAAGGACAGCCAGCCGACCGCGAGGCCGAGCAGCATCGGTGCAGCGACCGCGAGCAACACTGCCAGCGCCATCCAGTGCGGCGCCCCGCCCTGCGCCGTGAGCAGTATCGCGGTCGCGTAGGCGCCGACGCCGAAGAACGCGGCCTGGCCGAAGGTCAGGATGCCGGCGAATCCCCACAGCAGGTCGACCGTGACGGCGAGCACCGCGTAGATCATCGAGCGGGTCAGCACGTTGACCGCGAAGGTGTCGAGGACGAGCGGGGCGAGCCAGAGCGCGATCGCCGCGAGGATCGCGACGACGAGCGGGGCGGCCCGGGCGAGGCGGAGGCGCTCGCGGATAAGGGCGGGTGTGGCGGCCGTGACGGTCTCAGGCACGCGAGAATCCTTTCGGGCTGATGCGCAGCACGAGGGCGGCCAGCACCGCGACCGCGATGCTGCCGAGCACCGGGCTGACGAAGGTGCTGACCAGCACCTGCGCCGCCCCGAAGACGAGGCAGGCGGCGGCGAGCGCGAGGAACGAGGCGTCGGCGACCATCACCAGCATGAAGGCGCCGATCAGCCAGCCGACGCCCATGGTCGGATCGACGCTGGTCAGCGGCGTGAGGAGCACGCCCGCGAGCGCCGCGAGCCCGGCCCCGATCATGAAGACGACGAGGCGCACCCGGGCGGTGTCGAGGCCGAGGCTTCGGGCGAGCGTCTCGTTCATGATGACCGCGCGGGCCGAGAGCCCGAGGCGCGTGCGCTCGATGACGAGGGCGAACCCCGTCCCGATGACGAGGGCGGCCAGCAGCGCGACGAGGCGGTAGGCGGAGTAGCCGGTACCCAGCACCTCGACGGTGCCCGACACGAGGTTCGGGGTGAGCTGGACGTCGCGCCCGAAGGCGAGGGTGATCAGTTGGCCGACGACGATGCCGAGGCCCCAGGTCGCCAAGATCGCGTCGAGGGGCCGGCGGTAGAGCGGGCGGATGATGAACAATTCCGCCAGGCCCCCGAGAGCGGCGCCGACCGCGAAGGCGAGCGGCAGCGCGGCCCAGGGATTCAGCCCGAGCTTGCCCGCCACGACGGCGCAGTAGGCGCCGATGGTGAGCCAGGCGCCGTGGGCGAAGTTGATGATCTTCAGCACGCCGAAGACCGCGAGGAGACCGATCGCGACCACGAACAGGATCGCGGCGGTGGTCAGGATGTCGAGGAGGAGCAGCATCGTGCTTGTCCGAGGTGGAGGCGAACGGCAGGGCGCCGATCACAGGATCATCCGAGATTTCGCTCAGTCGTTCGGAGCTTCCGGCTCCGCTCGGATCCATTCGCATAAAGATAAAGCGCGCCTCCCCTCTCCCGAGTGGGAGAGGGGCCGGGGGTGAGGGTGACACGCTTCAGTGTGAAGCTCAGAGCGTCCAGCTGCGCAGCTCGACGCTCAGCGTTCTACACTGAAGCGTGTCACCCTCACCTCTACCCCTCTCCCACACGGGAGAGGGGATCCCGCGCTATACTTGTTCGCGATTGAACATGCGGACCTTGTATCGATGGCAAATCTGGATTCCGGACTCCGCTGCGCGGCCCCGGAATGACGCGGAGGATGTCAGGACCGTCGAGCGGATCGAACAGCCCCCGACATCAATCCAGCTTCGGGCATTGCTCGCCCGGATCGACGTCCTTGAAGGTCCCGACGACCTTGACGCCGCCGTCCTTCTGGACCTGGCCGAGATACATCGTCAGCGGCGCGTGGTGCTGCTTGGTCATGCCGATCGTGCCGCGCGGGCCGGTGGCGGTGACGGTCGGCAGGGCTGCCAGGACCTTGGCGGTCTCGGTGCCGCCAGCCTTCTCGACCGCGGCCTTGTAGAGGTAGATCGCCTCGTACTCGGGCACGGACAGGTCGTTGGGGGTGCGCAGGGACGAGCCGAACTTCTTCTCCATCGCCGCGAGGAACGCCTTGTTCTGTGGGCTGTCGATCCCGGTGACGTAGGAGGCCGAGAGGTAGATGCCCTCGGCATCCGCCCCCATGCTCTTCGCCGTGCCCTCGTCGACCGCGAGGTTGGCATAGGGCAGCGTGACGCCTGCGCCGCGCAGCTGTTTGGTGAGCGTCACGTTCGGGGCACCGCCGGCGGTCGAGGTGACGAGCGCGTCGGGCTTGGCCTCCTTCAGCTTGGAGATGATCGCGGTCCAGTCGCTGCCGTCCATCGGCAGGTATTCCTCGCCGACGACCTTACCGCCGCTCTTCTCGATGTATGCGCGGGTGAAGGCGAGCATGCCGCGGCCGAAGGCGTAGTCGCTGCCGATCAGGAAGTAGCTCTTGGCGCCCTTGTCCTTGAAAGCGTCGATCACCGGCGGCACCTGCTGCTCGGGCACCCAGCCGTTGACGAACAGGTTCTTGTTGCAGGACCGGCCCTCGTAGAACGAGGTGTAGATGTAGGGCACGCGGCCCTTGGTGACGGCGGGCAGGCCGGCATTGCGGGCGGCGCTCGTCTCCATCGCGATGATGACGTCGACCTTCTTCTGGTAGATCAGCGAGTCGAACGCCTTCTGGGCGCCGGCGGCGCCCGAGGCGTCGTCCGCGACTTCGAGGGCGAGCTTGCGGCCGAGCACGCCGCCGGCGGCGTTGATCTCCTCCACCGCCAGCTCCGCCGCCTGCACGACGGAAGGCGCGACGACGCTGTTGGCCCCCGACAGGCCGACCGGCACGCCGATGACGATGGGCTTCTCGGCCGCGAGGACCGGCGCGGCGGTGAGCATGAGCGCGGCGAGCGCGCCGGTGAGCGAACGGGTCTGCATGGTGCGGGCTCCTCTGGACGGGAAATCTGACGTCAGGCGTAGAGGTCGGTGCGGCGGTCGCCGAGGACGGAATTGAACTCGTTGAGGTCCTTAGCGCCCGCCTCGGCGAGGTCGATCACCGCCGAGATGGTCTCAGGACGATCGCGGCTCGCCGGGCCGGCGAGGGTCCAGCCCTTCGGGCCGATGATCAGGCTCTGGCCCTCGAAGGGCTGACCGCGCTCGACCCCGACCCGGTCGGCGCAGGCGATGAAGATCCCGTTCGAGTGGGCGGCGGCCCGGTGCAGGGTGTTGGCCATCGCGGCCTCGCCCGCGGGCTGGTTCGGCATCGGCACCCAGTTGGTCGGGATGCAGACAATCTCGGCGCCGCCGAGCGCCAGCTGCCGGAAGGTCTCGGGAAACCAGCCGTCGTAGCAGATCGCGATGCCGACCTTGCCAAGCGCCGTCTCGAAGACCGGGAAGCCGAGATCGCCTTTGCGGAAGAACAGGTTCTCCCGGTGCCAGAGATGCGCCTTGCGGTAGGTGCCGATATAGCCGTCGGGCCCGGTGATCAGCGCCGAATTGTAGAGCGCGTCCCCGGCCCTCTCGGCGATTCCGGCGACGATATGGATGCCGAGTTCCGCCGCAAGGTCCCCCCAGGCGCGGGTGGTCGGGCCGTCCGGCACCGCTTCGGCGAGGGTGGAGGCCTCGTCGGGCGTCTCGAACACGTAGCCGGTGCTGGCGAGCTCCGGAAGCACGACGAGCCGGCTGCCCTCGCGGGCGGCGGCGCGGACGAGGTCCGAGGCGCGGGCGATGTTCTCCGCCACCGCGCCGAATGCGGGCTCGAACTGGATGCAGGAGACCCTGAGTGATGGGCGAGCGGGATTGTTCGCTTGGATCATGATCGCTCCAAAACGCAAAAAGCCCCTGGACGCGGAAAGACTTTCCGCAGACCAGAGGCTTCGAAGCCGGGATGTGATGCAGCACGCGGCTGCTGGGCAACCTTGCCCGTGCCGCTACGATACTCAAGCCCGAGGCCGCCGCAAGACCATAAATGGGGCAGGCGCTGCCCGGATCAGGTCTTCTCCGCCAAAGCGATGCGCAGGCCGAGCCCGCTCATCGCCTCGTGCGCCGCCACCACGCTCTCGGCGACACTCGCCATCGGCACCCGCGCGGCGGTGGCGCGGTCGCGCAGCAGGCGATAGGCCGCGTCCTCGTCGATGCGGTTGAGGTCGACGAGCAGGCGCACCGCCCGCTCGACGCTGCGACGCCCCTTCATGGTCTCCTCGAGCCGGACGATCTTGCTCGCGAGCCGGCCCTCGTAGCCGCGCCGGTAGCGGGCGAGGACGAACTGGGTCAGCACCCCGCGCGGCCGCAGCGGCTTCGTCAGCACGCCGTGGGCGTTGACGTCGACGATGGCCTTCAGCGAGGTCGGGCTCTCGTAGGCCACGATGGCGACGACCGCCGGCTGGGCCTCCTCGATGGCCGGCAGCAGGTGGCGGAACTCGCCGTCGTCGAGCTGGATGAACAGCGTGTCGATGTCCGACGGCAGGGCCGCCGGCGGCGGCCAGGCGAGCGCGACCTCGCAGCCGAGGCGGCGGAGCTGGTCCACCAGCGACGCCCCCTCCTCGTCGCGCGGATGGACCACCAGCGCCCGGGCGCGGCGCAGGTCGTCGAGGATCTTGCGGGCCGGCGCGCTCATTGGCCGAGCCCCTCCTCGAGGGCGTTCAGCTCGAAGCGCGTCCAGGCGAGGTAGGGGTCGGGCCGCACCGGCCGGCGGGCGCGCCAGACCACGTCGAACTGGCCGTCGGGGCGCGCGACGCCGATGCCCGGCGTGAGCCAGATGTGGCGGGTCTCGCCGTCGAAGGCGAGCTCGCCCTCCGGCGCGAGGTAGCGGCTGCGCAGGGCCGCCGCGCTCAGGCGCTCGGCGTCGAGGCTGCCGGCTTCCGCGAGGGCGCGAGCGAAGAGGTGGACCTGCGCGTAGGCCGTTTCCGACCACATGCTGGTCGGCCGGTCCGGCCCGAACCGCGCCTGGAAGGCGGACACGAAGCGGCGGTTCTCCTCGCCGTTGAGGCTGCCGAAATAGGACGAGGCCAGCACGTGGCCGGTGCAGGCCTCGGGGCCGATCGCCTGGATCTGCCCTTCCGCCAGGGTGAGGCTCGCGATCGGGCAGCGGGTGCGGTCGATCCCGGCCGCAGCATAGGCGCGGTAGAGCCGTTCCGCGCCCCGGCCGACCACGGTCGAGAACACCGCGTCCGGCGAGACGCTGCGGATCTCCGCGACCATGCGCTCATGCGCCGCCTCGTCGGCGTCGAGGGGGGCGTAGACCTCGCCCAGGATTGTGCCGCCCTTGCTCTCGATCAGGTCGCGCATCACCCGGTTCGACTCGCGCGGATAGATGTAGTCCGAGCCGACCATGAAGATCCGCGGCCCGTATTCCTGCATCAGGAAGTCGGCGAGGGCAAAGACGTTCTGGTTCAGGGTGGCGCCGGTATAGACGACGTTCTCGGAATATTCGAACCCCTCGTAGATCGACGGGTACCAGAGCAGGCCGTTATGGCGCTCCATGGTGGAGAGCACGGCCTTGCGGCTGGCCGAGAGCGAGCAGCCGAACACCACCTCGACCCCGTCCTCGGCGAGCATCCGCCGGGCGAGGTCGCGGTAGGCGTCCCGGTCGCCGGCCGGATCGTAGCAGACTGGCTCGATCGCGCGCCCGAGCACGCCGCCGGCCCGGTTGATCTCCTCGATCGCCAACGCGGTGCCGAGGAAGTGCTCGGTCTCGGTGATGCCGCTCACCCCGCTGCGGGAGAACAGCACCCCGACGCGCCAGGTCGCCCTGCCCGTGTTCGCCTTGCCCGTGTCCACCATCCGCCGCCCCGTGCCGGACCGATGTCCTAGCCGAGGGACGGGGGGCCTGGGAAGCGAGCGCCGGAGCGCTGCGGCGAGAGACCTCGACGGGGGCCGACCGGCCCGGCCGATGTCTCCGTCGGCGCGGCGCCGACGGAGTCGGTGTGCCGATATATTAGTTGGTAGGCAAACCAACTTGACGGAAGCTGGAGACCGTCCCAAGCTGGCACAATGAGCCCGGACCAAACGGGCCGCCCCGGGAGAAACGCCATGGCAGCTTCGGCGGGAGAACCGCACGTCGCCGATCCCCGTGCGCCGGCCCTGCCGGTCGTCGCGGGCCGATGCGCAGGACGGGACCTGTCCCCCCGGGACGGCTCCCTCACGGTGCGGAGGCCGGCATGACCGCCCCCGCCGCCCCGGCGCGGAGCGCCACCGACATCGGCGAGGTGCTCGATGCCGGCCACTGGACGAGCCTGCAGAAGACGGTCGTCGCCCTCGCCGCCCTGTCGATCGTCATGGACGGGTTCGACGGCCAGCTGATCGGCTTCGCGGTCCCCGTGCTGATCAAGGAATGGGGCGTCTCCCGCGGTGATTTCGCCCCGGCCCTCGCGGCGGGCCTCGTCGGGATGGGGATCGGCAGCGCCTGCGCCGGCCTGTTCGCCGACCGCTTCGGCCGGCGCTGGGCGGTGATCGGCAGCGTGCTCGTCTTCGGGCTCGCCACCTGCGCCATCAGCCTCGCCGACAGCCTGTGGGGGATCGGGGTCCTGCGGTTCATCGCCGGCCTCGGCATCGGCGGGGCGCTGCCGAGCTCCACCACCGTGACCGCCGAGTTCACCCCGGCCCGGCGCCGGACGCTGGCGATCACCGCGACCATCGTCTGCGTGCCCTTGGGTGGGATGCTCGCCGGCGTCTTCGCCGGCTTCGTGCTGCCGACCCTCGGCTGGCGGGCGCTCTTCCTGCTCGGCGGCCTGCTGCCGGTGGCCTACGGCCTCGTCCTGATCGTCGCCCTACCGGAATCGCCCCGCTTCCTCGCCCGCCGGCCGGCCCGCTGGCCCGAGCTGGCGCGGCTCTTGACCCGCATGGCCCGCCCGGTTCCCCCCGGCGCCGCCTTCACCGACGCCAATGAGCAGCGGCTGGAGCAGCGCGGGGGCGTCCCGGCCCTGTTCGAGGCGGGCCGGGCGCGGGACACGATCGCGCTCTGGTGCGCGTTCTTCCTCAACCTGCTGGCGGTCTACAGCGCCTTCAGCTGGCTGCCGACGATGCTGAACGCCGCCGGACTCGACGTCGCGGTGGCCGGATCGGGCCTCACCGCCTACAATTTCGGCGGCGTGTTCGGCGCCCTGCTCTGCGCCGTCGCGATCACCCGCTTCGGGTCGCGCGGGCCGCTGCTCTTGTGCTCGGCCGGCGGCGCCGTCACGGCGCTCTCCCTCACCGGCGTCGACATCAAGACCTCGACCGGTCTCCTGATCGCCGGGCTCGGCCTCCAGGGCTTCTTCGCCAACGCCACCCAGTCGACGATGTACGCTGTCTGCGCCCACGTCTACCCGACCACCGTGCGGGCGACGGGTACCGCCTCCGCCCTCGCCTTCGGCCGCCTCGGGGCGATCCTCAGCGCCTTCGCGGGGGCGGCCGTCATCACCTCCGGCGGATCGGGCGGCTACCTCGTGCTGCTCGGCCTCGCCATGGCCGGGGTCGCGGTCGCCCTCGCGCTCGTCGGCCGGCACATCCCGGCGATGCGGCCGGCCGCCGGCCTCGGGGCGACGGGTGTCGCGGCCGAGCGCTGACCGCGGCGGGGCGCCCAGCATGCGCAAGCGAACCACGACCAGGGCAACGGCCCCGCCCGCCGACGCGGCGGGTCCGGGCGCCGCCCAGGCCCCAGTGCAGCTCGGATGGCTCGGCGAGACCATCGCCTACAACCTGCGTCTCGCCCAGACCGCGTCGTTCCAGGCGTTCAGCGCGCTGACCGGGGATCTCGGCCTGCGCCCCGGCTGGTACGCGCTGCTGCAGCTCATCGGCGACAATCCGGGCGTCAGCCAGACGGCGCTGAGCCTCGCAACCAGCCGCGACAAGAGCACCCTGACCCCGCTGCTCGGCGACCTCGAGCGGCGCGGGCTGATCCGGCGCGAGCCCGACCCGCTCGACCGGCGCGGGCGCCGGATCAGCCTGACCGAGGCCGGACGGGCGAAGCTCGCGTTGCTGGCGGAATGCGCGGCGCGCCACGACGCCCGGCTCAACGCCCTGTTCGCGCCCGAGCAGCGCCAGCACCTCGTCGCCCTGCTGAAGACCCTGACCGAGGCGCTGACCACCGAGACACCGCCACCGGAATCCGGCCCGCCGGAGGACTGAATTCAAGGATCGACCGCATGTACACGACGAGCAGCGCCTTCCTCGACGCCCTGGTCGAGGCCAACGTCTCGTTCATCTTCGCCAATGTCGGGAGCGATCACCCGGCCCTGATCGAGGCGGTCGCCGAGGCGCGGGCCGCCGGGCGGGCGATCCCGCAGATCGTCACCTGCCCCAACGAGATGGTCGGGATGAGCGCCGCCCACGGCTACTGGCAGGCGAGCGGCGAGCCCCAGGCGGTCGTGGTCCATGTCGAGTGCGGCACCCAGGCGCTGGCGGGCGCGGTGCACAACGCCGCCAAGGGCCGCGCGCCGATGCTCGTCTTCGCGGGCGCCTCCCCCTTCACGCAGGAAGGCGAGCTCAAGGGGAGCCGCAACGAGTTCATTCAGTGGATCCAGGACGTCCACGACCAGCGCGGGCTGGTGCGCGGCTACATGCGCTACGACAACGAGATCCGCACCGGCAGGAACGTCAAGGACCTGGTCCACCGGGCGCTGCAATTCGCCAAGTCTGACCCGAAGGGCCCTGTCTACCTGATGGGCGCCCGCGAGGTCATGGAGGAGGAGGTCGCGCCGACCCGCAACGACGCCGCCGCGTGGCGGCCGATCGAGCCGGCGGCGCTCGGCGGGCGGGCCATTCGCGAGATCGCGACGGCGCTCGCGGGCGCGCGCCGGCCGCTCCTCGTCACATCCTTCGTCGGGCGCAACCCGCGGGCCGTCACGCCGCTCGTCGCCCTGTGCCGGCGGCTCGGGATCGGCGTGCTCGAATCGGTGCCGAACGCGATGAACTTCCCGCACACCGACCCGCTCTACCAGGGCAACCAGTGGAACCACCCGCGCCAGAACCCGGTCCTGGCCGCGGCCGACGTGATCCTGGTCGTCGACAGCGACGTGCCGTGGATCCCGACCGTGTCGCGACCCGCCGACGACGCCCGCATCTTCCACATCGACGTCGATCCGCTGAAACAGCAGATGCCGCTCTGGCACATCCGTGCCGAGGGGGTGTTCGGCGCCGACGCCGAGACCGCCCTCGACCAGCTCAACGCGTGGTTCGACGCGAATCCCCCGGATGCCGACGCCGTCGCCGCGCGCACGCAGCATTACGCCGCTCTGCACGCCGCGCGCGGGCAGGCGCTCCGCGCCCTGGAGCAGCCTTCGGAGACCGGGGCCGTGACCGCGGAATACCTCGTCGCCCGGCTACGGGCGCTCGCGGGGGACGACGCCCTGTTCGTGAACGAGGGCATCTCGCACTACCACACCGTCTTCGACCACCTGGCGCTCGACCGGCCCGGATCGATCGTCACCAGCGGCGGCGGGTCCCTCGGCTGGAACGGCGGCGCAGCGATCGGGATCAAGCTGGCGCGGCCCGAGAGCACGGTCGTGGCACTCACCGGCGACGGCTCCTACCTGTTCACCGTCCCCTCGTCGGTGCACTGGATGGCGCGCCGCTACGAGACGCCGTTCCTCCAGATCGTCTTCAACAACCGCGGCTGGAAATCGCCGAAGCTCTCGACCCTGGCCGTCCATCCCGACGGCTACGCCGCGCGGGCGAACCAGCTCGACACCTCGTTCGAGCCGGCGCCCGACTATGTCGGCATCGCCGCCGCGGCGGGTGGCGCCTGGGGGCGCCAGGTCGGGCAAGCGGCGGAGGTGGACGAGGCCCTCGCCGAGGCCTTGCGGGTGGTCCGCGAGGAGCGGCGCTGCGCCGTCCTCGACGTGTGGCTGCCGCATCACTGAGTCCGGTGGGCGCGGGGCGCCGGCCCCGCTTCCATCCCCCAGCCTCATGAATTTTGGAAAAGCTTTCCTTGCGCGGATCGCAAAAGGAAAGACCATGTCTTACGCCCGGACCCGCCCCACCGTACTATCCTGAAGACGGCCAGCAGGATCATGGGGCGGACGTGGCGACCGAATTCATCAGCATGACGTTCCCGAATGCGTCGACCGAGATCGATCCGGCGCGAGATCCGGCGATCGATCCCGCTTACCTTGCGCGCTACGCCCGCACGCTCGACGATTACGGGTTCGACTACACCCTCGTCCCCTACGCGTCCTCGTCCTTCGATCCGTTCACGATCGGCGCGACGATCGCGGCACAGACCCGGCGCCTCAAGATCATCGTCGCGCTGCGCCCGAACACGCTCTACCCGACGGTCGCCGCGAAGGCGCTCGCGACCCTCGATCAGCTGAGCGGCGGGCGGGTCGTCGTGCATTTCATCGCCGGCGGCAGCGACACCGAGCAGGCGAGCGAGGGCGATTTCCTCGACAAGGAGGAGCGCTACGCCCGGCTCGACGAGTATATCCGCATCCTGCGCCGCGCCTGGACCTCCGCCGAGCCGTTCGATTTCGACGGCACCTACTATCGGTTCAAGCAGTTCCGCAGCGCGGTCCGGCCGGTCGCCGGCACCATACCGGTCTCGGTCGGCGGCTCGTCCGACGCGGCCTACCGCATCGGCGGCGCGCATGCCGACATCTTCGGGCTCTGGGGCGAGCCCCTCGCCGAGACCCGGGAGCAGATCGCGCGCATCCACGCCGAGGCGGCCCGGGCCGGCCGCACCGACCGGCCACGCATCTGGGTCACCTTCCGGCCGATCGTCGCCGAGACCGACGAGCTCGCCTGGGCGAAGGCGCACCGCATCCTCGACGCGCTCACCGCCAACCGCGCAAAGGGCTTGAGCCGTGTGCCGGTGACGGCGGGTCGCCCGGCCAATGTCGGCTCGCAGCGCCTGCTCGCCATCGCTTCCCGCAGCGACGTCCACGACCGCGCCCTGTGGTACCCGACGGTCACGGCGACCAACGCCGCCGGCGCCTCGACCGCCCTCGTCGGCTCGCCGCGGACGGTGGCCGACGCGCTCCTCGACTACGTCGATCTCGGCGCGGATCTGATCTCGATCCGCGGTTACGACAACCTCAACGACGCGATCGATTACGGCCGCTCCGTGCTCCCCCTCGTCCGCGAGGGACTCGGCCAGCGCGCCACCGAGACCCGCGTCGAGGCTCACGACGACATCCGCGGCTATGCGTGACGATCTGGTCGTCGCCGGCCTCGACCTGTCGGGCACCGTCGCCCGGCTCGCCGCAGCGGCACCTAGCGCCGACGCCGCCGGGTCCTTCCCGCGCGAGGGCGTCCGGGCGGTCCACGAGGCCGGCCTGCTCGCCTGGAGCGTGGCGGCGCGCTACGGCGGCCGCGACCTCCCCCTCGGCGACCTCGCCCGGCTCGCCGCCGCCCTCGGGCGCGGCGACCCCTCCGTCGCCCTCATCAGCCTGATGACGCTGTTCGCCCACCGCCAGCAGGCGATCGGGGGCCTGTGGCCCGAGGCGCTCTACCGGCGCGTCCTGGCGGAGGGCGAGCGCGGCCCGGTGCTCCTCAACGCCGCGCGGGGCGAGCCCGAGCTCGGCTCCCCGGCACGTGGCGGCCTGCCGCGGACCCGCGCCCGCCGGACCGCGCGCGGCTGGGCGATCAGCGGCACCAAGCGCTTCGTCACAGGCTGCGAGGGCCTGTCCTACATCCTCGTCTGGGCGAGCACCGACGAGATTCCGCAGCGGGTCGGCACCTTCGTGGTGCCGGGCGGCGCGCCGGGCCTGCGCATCGTCGAGAGCTGGGCGAGCCTGGGCCTGCGGGCGAGCGGCTCGCACGACGTCGTCCTCGACGAGGTCGAGGTCGGCGCCGAGGACGTGATCGGGCTCGCCCCCGCCGACATCGCCGGCCAGGACAACCGCGCCCAGGCGGCCCTCACCCTCGTGGTCACCGCCCTCTATCTCGGCGTCGCCGAGGCGGCCCGGGACGCCTTCCTGGCCTTCGCCGAAGACCGGGTCCCGGCCAATCTCGGCTATCCGGTGGCCCGCACCGAGCGGTTCGTCGCGCTCGCCGGCGAGATCGACCTCCTGGTCGGCGGCGCGCGCCAGATCATCCTCGGCGCCCTCGACCACGCGTCGGACGCCCCCGACACGCTTCTGCGGGCCCGGCTCCTCGCCGGCCGGCAGATCAAGCAGGCGGTGCAGCTCGCCGTCGGCGCGCTTGGCAATCCCGGCCTGAGCCGGGATACCGGCCTGGAGCGGCATTTTCGCGATGTCCAGTCGGTGCTGGTCCACGCGCCGCAGGAGGACACAGTCGTCACGCTCCTCGGCCGGGGTGCCTTCGCGGCCGTCGCCGAGGCCGCGCGCCCGGACCGGCGGCCGGCGGCGTAGCGGCGTCTGGGGCGCCGACCCAACCCTCGACCTCATCCTGAGGTGCCGGAGCAAAGCGGAGGCCTCGAAGGAGGGCTCCAGGGATCTCTCAGACTTCTGGAGCCCTCCTTCGAGGCTGCTGCAAGCAGCAGCACCTCAGGATGAGGTCGCGAGTGGGATGAAGACCATCAACCGACTCGAAGATATTGTCAGGATCTCACGATGACCGACCATCGTCTCCCGTCGCGCCGCGCGCTGCTGACGGCCGCCGCCGCGCTGACCCTTGCGGGCGCCCTCCCCGCCCTCGCGGTCGACGAGCCGCGCCGGGGCGGCGACGTCGTCTTCCTGATCGACTCGCTCGGGCCGACCTGGATCCCGAACAACTCGGCGATCTCGAGCTTCCAGGGCCATGTCTGGGGCCACGTCGCCGACAAGCTCGTCTATGTGGACGCCGACGGCAGGATCAGCCCGTGGCTCGCCAAGGGCTGGGAGCAGAACGCAGACGCCACCGAGTTCATCCTGCACCTGCGCGAGGGGGCGACCTTCTCCGACGGCACGCCGGTCGACGCGGCGGCCGTCGTCGCCAACCTCGACATCTGGCACGCCGGGCGGATCAAGGAGGGCATCAACCCGATCGGCCTGTTCCCGAAGGCCTACGCGCGCGCCGAGGCGCTCGACGCGCGCACCGTGAAGGTGGTCTTCAAGACCCCGACCCTCGGCTTCATCCCGACGCTCGGCTATCACGGCTCGATCCTGATCTCGCCCAAGACCCTGGCGCGGCCCGCGACCGAGCAGGCGGATCTCGCCCGGACCGCCGGCAGCGGCCCGTTCGTCGTCGCTGACTGGAAGGAGGGCGACTTCGTCCGGCTGGTCCGGCGCAAGGACTACAATTGGGGCCCCGCGGCGGTCGGCCGGACCGGACCGGCGAGCCTCGACTCGATCACATACAAGGTGGTGGCCGAGCCGTCGCTGCGGGTCGCCGCCGTCCAGTCGGGCCAGGCCGACGTCGCCTACAACGCCTCGCCGCAGGAGCTGCAGGCGCTCAAGCAGGCCGGCCTGACGATCGCGACGCCGCGCTACCTCGGCTTCGTCAACGGCTGGGCGATCAACACCAAGCTCGCTCCTTTCGACGACGTGCGGGTGCGCCGGGCACTCCAGGCGGCGATCGACCGCCAGGAGATCATCGACACCGTCTACACCCCGGACTGGAAGCTCGCGACCTCGTTCATCCAGAGCAACGTGCCCGGCGCGACCGACCAGAGCGCGCGCCTCGCCTACGATCCGGACAAGGCCGTGCGGCTCCTCGACGAGGCGGGCTGGCTCAAGGGCCGCGGCGGGATCCGAGCCAAGGGCGGCAAGCCGCTGACGCTGGTGCTCTACTCCAACCCCTACCTGGCGACATCGAAGGCGGTCGACGAGCTGATCGCCCAGCAGCTCGGCCGGCTCGGCTGGAAGGTCGATCTGCGCACGTACGACGTCGTGACCTTCGGCCAGAAGGTGCAGTTCGGCGGCCCGGCGGTGCCAGCCTACGAGGTGACGCGCAGCTTCATCGACGCCGGCACGGTGGCGAGCATCCTCACCGACGCCCAGAACGGCGAGAACTGGTTCGCGCTCGGCGACAGCGATCCCCGGATCAACGCCCTGCGCGACCGGATCGCCGGCGCGAGGACGATCGCGGAGCGCGATCCGCTGCTCGACGAGTTGCAGCGTTACGTCCTCGACCAGGGCTACTTCATCCCGCGCACCCAGATCGTCCAGCGCATCTACGTGCAGTCACCGAAGCTGAAGGGCACGACGTATAACGGCATCGCGTATGCGAGCTATTATACGGCGACGAAGGGCGATTAGGCGGCAGCGAATCGATTTGATCCAGCCGAAAGAATTAAAACCCTCCATCGTCATTCCGGGGCCGCGCAGCGGAGCTCGGAATCCAGAACCGCGGATGGATTAGGATAAGGCCCAGATCGTCCCGCTTTCTTCTGAAGCAACTGAGTTTCTGGATTCCGGGCTCCGCTGCGCGGCCCCGGAATGACGCGGAGGGGGTCAGGACTGTCGTGCCAAGCCGAAAAACTTGATGATATGAGACCAATTCCGATGACTCATCCCTACCTGATCTACGCCGGCAAGCGCCTCGCGCAGGCCGCCGCGGTGATCCTGCTCGCCTACCTGTTCACCTTCGTGGTGGTCAGCATCCTGCCGGGCGATCCGATCACCAACGTCCTGCGCGATCCGCAGAACGGCTTCAGCGAGGAGCAGATCCGGGCGATCATCGCCGCGCAGGGGCTCGACCGGCCGCTCGTCGTCCAGCTCTGGACCTCGCTGACCCACTTCCTCACCGGGGATTTCGGGCTGTCGATGCGCTCAAGCCGGCCGGTGGCGGTGCTGATCGCCGAGGCGCTGCCCTCGACGCTGGTGCTCGCCGCCTCGGGCCTCGCCGTGGCGCTCGGGCTCGCTTTCGCGGTGGCTTTCGGCACGCAGTTCCTTCCGGGGCGGATCGGGGGCGCCCTGCGCGCCGTCCCGTCGCTGTGCCTGTCGGTGCCGAACTTCATCATCGGCCTGGCGCTGATCCACGCCTTCGGCTTCCAGCTCGGCCTGTTCCGGGTGATCGAGCCCGACAGCGCCTGGGCGACGCTGTTCGCCGCCATCGCCCTCGGCATCCCGGTCTCGGCCCAGATCGCCGCGGTGCTGATCGCCAACCTCGACCACGAGGCGCGCCAGGATTACGCCGCGGTCGCGAAGAGCCGCGGCCTCTCGCCGGCGCGGCTGTTCGGCCGCCATCTCCTCAAGCCGTCCGCCCTGCCGGTCGTCACCGTCGTCGCGCTCACGGTCGGCGAATTGCTCGGCGGCTCCCTCGTCACCGAGGCGGTGTTCGGGCGCAACGGGATCGGTAGCCTGGTGCAGCGCTCGGCAGCGGCGCAGGACCTGCCCGTGCTGCAGGCGGTGGTGGCGCTGGCCGCCCTGGTCTTCGTCCTCGTCAACCTCGCGGCCGATCTCGTCACCCCACTGCTCGATCCGCGGCTGACGCTCGTCGGTGGCCCGGCCCGCCGGCCCGCGACGACCGGGGAAGCCCCCTCCCCCGCCCTGCGCACGGTGGCCGGATGAGCACCGCTTCGCTCCCCGCCATCCCGCGCCTCGCGGCCCTGCGGCTGCCGCCGCCGAGCGTGATCCTGGCGCTGGCGATCCTCGCGCTGGTGCTCGCCTGGTCGCTCGCCCCCGGCCTGTTCACCGCCTACGACCCGGCCCGCGGCATCCCGGCCCACAAGCTCATGGGCCCGAGCGCCGCGCACTGGTTCGGCACCGACCATCTCGGCCGCGACCTCTACGCCCGCATCGTCCATGGCACCGCCTCCTCGGTGACGAGCGCGCTCGTCGCGGTCGGCATCGGGGTCCTGGCCGGCGGGTCGATCGGGCTCGTCGCCGGCTTCTTCGGCGGCGTGGTCGATGCGCTGCTCGGCCGCCTCGTCGACGTCCTGCTGGCGATCCCGCGCTTCCTGTTCGCGATCATCATCGTCACGGCGCTCGGCTTCGACACCGTCAACACCGCGATCGCCACGGGCATCTCGGCGGTCGCGATCTTCGCCCGGGTGATGCGGGCGGAGGTGATCAAGACCCGGGGGGCGACCTTCGTCGAGGCGGCGTTCCTGCAGGGCGGCTCGCGCTGGCACGTCCTGTGGCGCCACGTGCTGCCGAACGCCTCGCGCTCGGTGCTGGCCCTCGCGGTGCTGCAAGTCGGCCTGTCGATCCTGGTGATCGCCGGCCTCGCCTTCCTGGGCTACGGCGACCCGCCGCCGGCCTCGGATTGGGGCCTGCTGATCGCCACCGGCAAGGACTACCTCAAATGGCCGTGGCTGGTCTACGCACCGGCCCTCGTCACGGTCGCCGCCGTCCTCTCGCTCAACAGGATCAGCCGATGGCTCCGCCGGACGGACCGACCGTGATCGCTCCCCACACGCCCCTGCTCCACGTCGAGGACCTGTCGGTCGCCTATGGCCGCCAGCCGGTCGTCGCGGGCGTCGGGTTCGCGATCGACCGGGCCGGCAGCCTCGCGCTTATCGGCGAATCCGGCTCGGGCAAGTCGACCATCGCCCGGGCGGTGCTGCGGCTCCTCCCCGGCAGCGGGCGCGCCACCGGCCGGGTCATGGTCGAGGGCCGCGAGGTGCTGGGTCTCTCCGAGCGCCGGTTCCGGCCGCTGCGGGGCCGGGCCATCGGCTTCGTGCCGCAGGATCCCGGCAACGCGCTGAACCCGGTCCGCACCATCGGCGCGCAAGGAGAGGAGGCGGCCGCGCTCCTCGACGAACGGAACCGGGCGCGCCGCACGGCCCTGATCCTCGAGACCTTCGCGGCGGTCGGGCTCGACGAGCCGCGGCGGGTCTACGACGCGTATCCGCACCAGCTCTCCGGCGGCATGCTCCAGCGGGTGCTGATCGGCCTCGCGATCCTGCCGCGCCCTGCCCTGCTGGTGGCCGACGAGCCGACCTCGGCCCTCGACGTCACGGTGCAGAAGCGGATCCTCGATCTCCTGTCGCGGCTGCGGGAGGAGCGCGGCATCGGGCTCCTCCTCATCACCCACGATCTCGCCATCGCGGCCGAGCGCGCCGACACCCTGGTGGTGCTCAAGGACGGCGCGGTACAGGAGGCGGGCCGCACCGCGAGGGTGTTCGCCGCCCCCGCCTCGGCCTATGCGAGGACGCTCCGCGCCGACGTGCCGAGCCTCAACCCCGACCGCTACGCGACGTTGCGCGAGGCCGGATTCCGGCGGCGCGAGGCTGTCCCGAAGATTGCGGTGACCGGGATCACCAAGACCTTCCGGGCCGAGGGCCGGGTCACCAGGGCGGTCGACGGTGTCTCGTTCCGCGTGCCTGCCGGGACGACGCACGCGCTCGTCGGCGAATCCGGCTCGGGCAAGACGACGACGATCCGGCTGCTGCTCGGTCTCGAGACGCCGGATGCCGGGTCGATCCGAGTCGCCGGCCAGGACATCACCAGCCAGGAGGTGACCGGCCGCTCGCAGGCGGCGTTGCGGAGCGTGCGCCGCCAGCTCCAGCTCGTCTACCAGAACCCCTACACCTCGCTCGATCCGACCTGGAGCGTCGAAGCGCTGGTGCGCGAGCCCCTCGACCGCTACGGCCTCGGCACCCGGGCCGAACGGGCGGAGCAGGCCCGCGCGGCCTTGGCCGATGTCGGGCTTAAAGCCCACCTGCTGGCGCGCCGGTCGGACGCCCTGTCGGGCGGCCAGCGCCAGCGGGTGGCGATCGCCCGGGCGCTGGTGCTCAAGCCCGAGGTGATCGTGCTCGACGAGCCGACCTCGGCCCTCGACGTCAGCGTCCAGTCCGACATCGTCGAGGTGCTGCTCGCGCTGCAGGCGGATCTCGGGCTGACCTACGTCTTCGTCTCCCACGACCTCGCGCTGGTGCGCCAGCTCGCCCACACCGTCTCGGTGATGCATCGCGGGCGCGTCGTCGAGGACGGCACCGTCCCGGACGTCTTCGATCGCCCGCGCCACGCCTATACCGCAGCGCTGCTGGAGGCGGTCCCGTCGGGACTCGCCGGGCGGGTGGGTCGGAGCGGGGTGGGGCAACCGCTCGTGGCGTGAGAGCCGACTCGATAGGTCGGCGCCGATCGACGGGGCGCGCCGGTGGGACTCTCCATCATCAGGTGGTGCGCCTTCCCGTGACGAGCCTCGGCAGACTCGCGTGGGAAAGCCAACGCTTCGTCCGCTGAGGGTTGTGTCTTGTCGCAGATTTTCGACGCAAGAGCGGCGACCACCCTTGCGGCATCTGCATGGCAACGATCCAGGATCCCGGCGGACCCGCCGCTATCCGGCGGCGGGCCGCCCGGGACCGATCCTCAGAACAATTCGATCATCGGCGCGTCGGGGGCCGTGAAGGCCGCCCCGACCGTGCTCGCATCCGTCCGGCGCTGGACCTGGGTGACGTAGCGCGCCCGCACCGCGTCGAGCAGGCGATCCGGCTCGATCGGGCCTGCCGGGCCGGAGCCGTCCAGGGCGCAGCGGAGGTCGCCGAGAAGCGCGTTCAGCATCCGCACCGACTCGCCCACCGCTTCGATCTGCTGGCGGACGACGTCCTGGAACTGGATCTGGCCGAACACGGTGAGCACCTGGTCGCCGACCTGGCCGCTCAGCGCTTCGATCTCGCCGAACTCGGTCTCGGCCATGCCGGCGATGGCCCGGGTGGTGTCGCCCACGATCCCGTCGAGGTCGCTCATCAGGCCCCGGATGCGCGCCTCCTCCGCCCGGGTCCGCTCGGTGCCGCGGACCGCCACCACGACGTCGTCCACGGTTTGCCGCACCGTCGCGACCCGGCGCCTCGCCTCGGCGATCGCCTCCTGAGACCCCTGGGCCAGGGCCTGCAGCTCACGGGCGATGACCTGGAACCCGGCGCCGTGGCTGCCGGCACGGCTCGCCTCGATATTGGCGTTGAGCGCCAGCATCCGCGTGGCGGTGCCGATCTTCTCCAGCCCCGCCGTCAGCGTGTCGAGGTTGTGCATCTGGTCGCCGACCCCGCCGATGGCCGCGAGCTCGCCGCGCGTGCCCTCGAGACGATCGAGCAGATAGGCGTTGAGCGTCTCCGCGAGGCCGCGCAGGGCCGCCTCGCTGTCCCCGGCGAGGTCCACCATCCGCCCGCGGGTGCGCGCAACGCAGGCGGCGCTCCGGCTCTGGGCCGCGTCGAGGGACTGGAGAGCCGCGATGATGTCGCCGGCGGCGGTCTCCGTCTGGGCAACGATGCTGCGCAGGTGTTGCTCGGTCACGCTGAAGAAGGGGTCGAGCTGCGCGAGCGTGCCGGCGGCCTCCGCCGCTCCAGCCGGGACCGGCCTCGTCGCGGTGCCGAGATGCGCCGACAGCGCGGCATCCGGCGGCGGAGCGGAAGGAGCGGCGGGCGGGATGCCGGCGGCCGGCGCCGCTGCGCCCGCATTGCGCTGCAGGAACCGAACGGCGAGGCCGCCGCAGCCTGCATAGGCCCCGCCCAGGATCAGCGACGAGGGCTGGACCACGCCGAGGATCCAGAGGGCGGCGCCGACCGTGACGCCCGCACCGGCGCCCAGCAGGAGCGCCGTCAAGTCGGACCGGGCGGGAGCGGGGAAAACTGCGATCTGCATCGGGCACGACCCGCTGGAGGGAGGAATCTGGCGCGCCAGCCCGAGGAGCCGGTCCGAGCATGCGTAAGGTGAGGCCGCCGGATCGGGGCGGCCCGGCAGACGGTCAGGCCGCGCGGGGCTGAACCGCGGGTGCGACCTGCCGGATGACCTGCAGCAGCTGGTCGGGCTGGACCGGCTTCACCAGCCAGCCCGTCGCGCCGGCCTTGCGGGCCTCGTCGCGCTTCTCCTGCTGCGACTCCGTCGTCAGGACGAGCATCGGCACGAAGCGGGTCGCGGCGAGCTTGCGCAATTCCTGGATCAGCTGGAGGCCGTTGATCCCCGGCATGTGGAAATCCGTGATGACGAGGCCGGGCGCGAGGCCTGCCTGCACCTTGGCCAGCGCCGCCTCGCCGGTGGCGGCCTGCTCCGCGGCATAGCCCGAGCGGGCGAGGATGCCCGACATGCTCGACAGGATCGTCGGCGAGTCATCGACGAGCAGAACGGTACTCATGGCCATCATCTCCTCTGAAATCCGTCACGAGCCGCGCGATCCCTTCGGCGGGATCGAGGCTCCGAGCTATGACCCTGGTATCACGCCGCCTCGAGTGAGTTCTCTTCCGCTGAGGAGCGCTTGAAGTATTTATTGATTTTCTCTTAACGCCCAGCTGTTACGATATTGCTGATGACGTTATCGCAGAGTAATTCGAAATCTTCAACGGAACGTGTCCTCGGTCGATGATACTTTACCGGCCGCTGCCGCCCGAAGGCCTCGGCCAGCGCGTTGTCGGGACGGATGCCCGCGAGCAGGCGCTCGCGGCCGAACTGGGCGGCGAGGCGCTCCAGGATCTCCCGCTGCATGGTCACCCGCAGGTCGACCTGGACGGGCAGGATCGACATTCCATGCAGGCCGGCATTCAGCGTGGTGGCGACCCGGAAGAAGGAGCGCGCGAACTGCCCGACGCCGTCGATGGCGAGGTGGTGCAGGAGCGTCGGCACGAGGACGTGGTGGGCGCTCGCGAGCGCGCTGACGAGCAGCGCGTCCGCGGTCGGCCCGGTATCGATCAGGACGACCCGATAGGCCCTTGCGAGGGGCTCGAGCGCCGAGGCGAGAGCCAGGGGCGGCACCGTGCCGGCAGCGCCCTCGAAGGCGCGGTCGGCGGGCAGCACGTCGACATTCGGATAGTCGGTCCCCCGGATGCCGTCGGCGAGCGACGCCCCGGCGCCCCGGAACACGTCATGCACCGTCGGCTGTCCTTGTGCCGCCTTGACGCCGAAGCCGAGGCCGGCATGGCCCTGGCTGTCGAGATCGACGACGAGCACGCGCCAGCCGCGGTCGCCGAGCGCCGTCGCGAGATTGACCGTCGTCGTCGTCTTCGCCGTGCCGCCCTTGCGGTTCGAGACGGCGATCACCCGCGCGCTCATCCGGCAAGGTCCCCCCTCGGCGCCTCCGCCCGCTTCAGGGCGCCGAGGCACGCCGCGGCCACCGGATCGGCCGGGCCGCCACGGATCACGGGCCCCACCGCCATCAGCACCTGGACGACGGCGGTATGGGCCTGGTGGAGGCCGGAGAGGTCGACCACCGGATCCGCCATCCCGCGCAAGGCGTCGAGCAGCGGCTCGGCGTCGTCGATCGGGCAGTGGCCGGTGAGCAGCACGCAGTCGTCGGTCAAGGCGAAGGGCATCAGACGAGGTCCGGCAGGTTGAGGATGAGGAGGACGCGCCCGTCGCCGAGGAGGGCGGTGCCCGAGAAGCCCGAGAGGCCGGCGAGCAGGCCGTCCATCGGCCGCACGATCACCTCCATCCGCTCCCGGAAGCCGTCGACCACGATGCCGACGCGCTCGCGCCCGATCCGGACCACCAGCACCGCCTCCTCGTCCGGGAGTTCCTCCGCCTGCGGCAGGGCGAGGCTGTCGGCGAGCCGCACGAGGGGGATCACCGCGTCGCGCAGGACGAAGGTCTCGCGCTGCTTGATGCGGTGGATCTGGGAGCGGAGCACCCGGACGGTCTCCACCACGGAGTCCATCGCCACTCCGAAATGCTGGCCGCGCACCATGACGGTGACGATGCGCGTCACCGTCATGGTGAGGGGCAGCTGCACCGTCACGCACGTCCCGGCGCCGACCCGGCTGGTGAGCCAGACATCGCCGCCGGCCTTGCGGACGGCGGAGCGGACCACGTCCATGCCGACGCCGCGGCCGGAGAGATCCGACACCTGCTCCTTGGTCGAGAAGCCCGCCGCGAAGACGAGGTTGACGAGGTCGTCCGGTCCCATCTGCGCCGCCTGCTCAGGCGTGATCAAGCCGCCGCGCAGCGCCTTCTCGCGTACCCGCTCGGGGTCGATGCCGCGTCCGTCGTCGGAGACCTCGATGATGACGTTGTCGTTCTCCTGGCGCGCGCAGAGGCGCAGGGTGCCGTGGTCGGACTTGCCCACCGCGCGCCGCTCTTCGGGGGTCTCGATGCCGTGGTCGAGGCTGTTGCGCACCATGTGGATGAGCGGGTCGGCCAGGCTCTCCAGCACGTTCTTGTCGGCCTCGGTGTCCTCGCCCTGGATGACGAGCGTCACCTCTTTGCCGAGCTTGCGCGAGATGTCCCGCACCAGCCGGGGGAAGCGCTGGAACACCTGGCTCACCGGCATCATGCGGATCGCCATCACGCCGACCTGGAGGCCCTGGGCGATGCGGTCGATGACAGCGTACTGCTCCTTGATCTCCCGCCCGAGCTGGCGCGAGCCGGAGACCTGCTCGACCCGCTCGGCGAGGTAGGCGAGGCCGTTCTTGGCCACCGTCAGCTCGGCGACGAAGTTCATCAGCGCATCGACCTTGCCCTGCTCCACCCGCAGCATCCGGGCGGGTCCGCGCGCCTCCTCGGGCGGCTTGGTCTCGGGCAGCCTGGCCTCGGCCGGCTTGGCTTCCATCGGCCCGGTCCCGGCCGGCTCGGCGTCGCGCGGACCGTCCTCCGGCCTCCCGGTGGCCGGCCGGGCTTGCTGAGCGGGATCCGGCGCGGCGGCCGGTGCGACCCCGGCCACCAGAGCCTCCCTCAGGCTCTGCGCCTGGAACGCGGCGTCGCCGCTCCCGGCCAGTGCCCGGCGCAGTTGCTCCGCCCGGGCGGGATCGACATGCGGCAGGCAGCGCTCGACGACGAGGCGGACCGCCTCGAACCGGCCCTCGGCGACGCCGTGGTCGGCGGTGACGGACAGAAGCTCCGCCTGGGCTGCCAGGATCTCCTCGGCGGTGCCGCGCAAGGCACTGACCGGGATGGTTTCGGGATTGGCGCGGGCCTGCGCGGCTCCTGCCGGTGCCGGCACGGGGCCGTCGCCCCCGACGGCCGCGACGAGGCGCAGCAGCAGGCCGGTTTCGGCGGAGCCGGCGAGGTCGCGAAGCCAGCGCAGGGCGCAGGCCTGCCGGCTGGCCGCGCCGACGATCCGCAGGAGCGCGTCCGCCGCGGCGGCGAGGCCGGCGCGGTCGTCAGCGGCGACGCGCCGCCGCGCCTCTGCGCCGAAATCGCCGAAGACCTCGGACTCGTCCTGCGGCCCCGTCAGCGCGATCAGGTCCTCGGCCCGAAGGCCGTCCACGCTCGACTGGTCGGCGACGTAGCGGAGATGCTCGGCCACCGCCTCGGCGGAGGCGGCAGAGACCACCTCGAAGCGCAGGACGCACAGGAACGGATCGAAGACCTCCAGCGGCGCGAAGGGCTGGCGCGGCGTTACCCGCAAGGCGATCAGCCCCGGCGAGCCCGAGACGAGATGGACCGGGTCGTCGCCGCGGTAGAACCCGGCCTCGTCCGGCTCGTAGCTCCAGGCCGTCAGCGCCCCGTTTCCGGCGGCCCGGTACGCGGTGCGCAGATCCTCCTCCGGCCAGCCGGCGATCCAGGCCGGCGGCGCGGACGGTTCGGCCGCGGACGCGGCCTCCGGGGCGGGCCCGCCGAGCCAGCGGCGCAAAGCGGCGACGCGCTCCGTCATCGCGCCCTCGGCATCCTCCGGCAGGCGCTCGCGGGCCTCGAGCGCGTCGATCCAGTGGCCGACGAGGTCGAGACTGTCGAGGAGGCCGTCCACGACCTCCGGCGCCAGGGCAAGGGAGCCCGCCCGCACCTCGACCAGGAGGTCCTCCGCCGCGTGGACGAGGGCGGTGAGCGGCCTTACGTCGAACAGGCCGGAGGTGCCCTTGAGGGTGTGCACCGCCCGGAAGACGGTGTTCAGCGCGTCGGCATCGTGCGACCGCTCGAGCTGCAGCATGCCGCTGCCGGCGATCTCGAGGCATTCCCGGGCCTCGGGAATGAATTGGGCGAGAAGGGCGTTGGTCACGATGCGGCTCCGGCCATCAGGCGGGCGGCCTCCGCCAGGATCCGCGGCTGGACCGGCTTGACGAGGTAGAGGTTGGCGCCCGCAGCAAAGGCGCGCGCCCGGTCCCGCGCCTGGCTCTCCGTCGAGATCATCAGAGCAGGGATCGCCCGCAGCTCCGGGGTGGCGCGGCCCTGGCGCAGGAAGGCGTAGCCGTCCATCTTGGGCATGTTCACGTCGACCACGAGCAGGTCGAAGCTCTGCTCGATCGCCTTCTCCAGGCCCTCGAAGCCGTTCACCGCCTCCTCGACCGTGAATCCCGCCTCCTCCAGGACATCGCGATAATACATGCGGACGGTCGTGGCATCGTCCACGACAAGGACACGCGCCATCTCAGGACTCCGCATCGAAGGGTTTCTGGTAGACGATCGCCTCCGGGAACTTGCGGATGGCGAACAGCGACGAGATCCGGCTCATCGATTCCGAATGGCCGAGGCAGACGAAGCCGCCGGGATTGAGGGCGTCGAAGATCGTCTGCGCGGCGTCGCGGCGCGAGGCGTCGTCGAAGTAGATCAGCAGGTTGCGGCAGAACACGACGTCGAAGCCGCGGAACTGCCGGGTCGACAGGGGGTCGGAGAGGTTGACGCGGGCGAACGCGACCGAATCCCGGATGTCGGGGATCACCTCGTAGGCGCCGCGCACCCGCCGGGTGAAGCGCGCCAGCGTCTCGCGGGGCACGTGCTGCACCGACCGGTCGCCGTAGAGGCCGCGCTTGGCCTGCTCGATCACGCCGGTATCGATATCGGAGGCGACGATCTCGACGTCGTACTGGTCGATGCCGGCCCAGTTGTCGAGCAGCTGGAAGGCGATCGAGTAGGGTTCCTCGCCGGTGGAGCAGGGGACCGACCAGATCCGCACCGGCTCGCCCCGCCGCTTCGTCTTCGCGACCTCGGGCAGGATCGAGCGGGTCAGGCAGTGGAACTGGTACTCTTCCCGGTAGAAATAGGTCTCGTTGACCGTCATCAGATTGACGAGCGCCTGGAACTCGTCGCCGCTGGCCTGGAAGCGCAGCGTGTTGAAGTAATCGCGAAATGCCGTCTGCCCGATCGTGAGCATCCGTTCCTGCAAGCGCTTGTCCACAAAGTAGCGCTTGTTGTCGGCGAACATGATTCCGGTCTTGCGGTAGAAGAAGTCCCTGAAGCGCGTGAAGTCGCTCTCGGAGATGTCGGGGATGCGGGCGGCGGGCAGGGCGCTCATCGGCAGGGCCGGTCAGGCGATGCGGCGCTTGGCGGCCTTGGCCGCGAAGCGCAGGAAGGGCTCGTCCGGAAAGCGGGCGACCGCCGCGTCGATCGCCGGGATCATCTCCGGCGTGCCGATCTCGGCCAGCACGTCGAGGGCGGCCGCGCAGACATTCACGTGGGGATCGCGGGCGAGGGTCCGCAAGGCGAGCGCCGCCGCCTCCGGGTGGCGCAGGGACACCAGCACGTTGACGGCGAAGATGCGCCGGTCGCTGTCGGGATGGTCGAGCCCGCTCTCCAGGGCGCCGAGCACCGCCGCATCCATGACCTGGAGCGTCTCGATCGCGGCGTTGCGCAGCCAGACGTCCTCGCTGCCGAGCAGGCTGAACAGCGTCTCGACCGCCTCCGGCGTGCCGAGGCGCCCGAGGGCCGCGAGGATCGCCTCGCGCACGCTGTTCTCGGTCTCCCGCGCGAGCTGCGCGGCGAGGGCGTCGACGGCGTCCGGATCGGAGGCGAGGCGGTGGGCGGCCTCGCGCCGCGCCGCCGCGGAGCCGGCGCTGAGGGCGTCACGCGGATCCTCCGGCGGGGCCTGCGGCGCAGGAAGGGGGGTTCGGCGGACAAGAGCCATGACGACCTCAGGATACCCAGCTGACGAGCTGGGCCGGAATGGAGCGGGCCGCGAGGGTGAGCGTGGCCCCACCGCGGCGGATGAGTTCGGCCGGCATGCCGAACACGACGGCGCTGGATTCCGACTCGGCGATGGTGCGGCCGCCGGCGGCGCGCAGCTCGGTCATCGCGGCGGCGCCGTCGTCGCCCATGCCGGTCAGCTCGACGGCGACGAGGTTCTCCGCCGGCAGCACCGCGCGGGCGGAGCGCACCAGGCGATCGACGCTCGGGTGCCAGCGCAGCGACGGATCGCTCGTCACGGAGGTGACGACGAGCCGGCCGAGCCGGCGCTCGATCACCACGTCGGCGTCGCCGCGGCCGACATAGACGTGGCCGGGAGCGAGGGGGACCGGGGCGGTCACCTCCCGGACCGACAGGGCGCAGAGCCGGTCGATGCGCTGGGCGAAGGCGCCGGTGAAGGAGCCCGGCATGTGCTGGGCGACGACCACCGGCCAGGGCAGGTCGGCCGGCAGCTCGGGCAGGATGTCCTCCAGGGTGCGCGGACCGCCCGTCGAGACGCCGATCAGGATGCAGCCGTCCGGCCGGCCGGACGGTCCGGCGCGGCGCCGCGGGGCCGGCGCCACGCCGGCCTGGCGGGAGCGGCGCACCCGGTCGAGCAGGCCGTGGGCGCGCCGCGGCCTGGCGCCGGCGGCGATGCGGACCTTCTCCACCATCTCGTCTCGGATGGTGCCGATGTTGAGCGAGACCGTGCCGCCGGGCTTCTCGACGTAGTCGACCGCGCCGAGCTGCATCGCCTCCAGCGTCACGGTGGCGCTCTCGCTGGTCAGGGAGGAGACCATGACCACGGGGCGGGGCGCCCCGGACATGATCTCGGCGAGGCAGGTCAGGCCGTCCATCTCCGGCATGTTGATGTCGAGGGTGACGACGTCGGGATCGAACGCGGCGACCTGCTCAAGGGCGTCGCGCCCGTTGCGGGCCGTCCGCACCTCGTCGAAGCCACTCTCCTCGAAGATGAGGCGCAGGTGTTTGCGCATCAGGGCGGAATCGTCGACGATCAGAAGCTTGGTCATCGGGCAATGCAATCCGTTGGCGTCCGGGCTCGGCCGTCGCACTCTTGCGGGCGCGGCGGCTTCCGACTGGCCGGTTCTCGTGCGATTTCTGCATCGCGTCAGGCGAATGCTGGGCGGTCCTGCGGCGATGCGGGAATGGTGGGTCTTTCAGCGCGGGGAGCCGAGGCCGCCGCCGCGCGGGCTCGCCTCATGGCGTCCGGACATCCCGGTCCGGGTGATGCGTCACGCGGCCTCGCGCAGGTCGGCGACCTCGCGCCGGCTCAGGAGCCGGTCGACGTTCAGCATCAGGATGATGCGCTTGGCCCCGGCGAGGTTGGCGATGCGCTCGACGGCGCTGTCCTCGTCCTGCGCGAGGTCCGGCGCCGGGGTGATCGCCGAGCGCGGGATCTTCAGCACCTCCGAGACCGAGTCGACGATGAAGCCGGTGCGCACGGAATCGATCATGAAGACCATGATCCGCTGGCGGTCGTTGCGCTCGGTGTCCGGCAGCTGGAAGCGGCGGCGCTGGTCCACCACCGGCAGCACCGTGCCGCGCAGGTTGACGACGCCCTCGATGAAGCGCGGCGTCCGCGGCACGTGGGTGAGCTGCTCGGGCACCCGCACGATCTCGTGCACGGCGTCGATCGGCACCCCGTATTCCTCCTCCGCGAGCCGGAAGATCACGAACTGCTCCTCCTCGTCGGCCTGGGCCGTCATGCTCTCGCCGCGCGTGGTCCGCATCGTCTCCTCCTTGGCCGCCGGCATTCCGGCCGCGCCCTGCATCGCCAGGGCCGTGGTGTCGAACAGCCGCTCGGCCGACAGGATCGAGACGAGGCGCCGTCCCTGGTCGATCCGGCAGATCGCCTCGATCTCGCGCAGGCCGCCCGAGCCCGAGAGCAGGTCCGGCAGCGGGTCGACGAGGCTGCGGGCGACGCGCAGGACCTCCTTGACCGTGTCGGTCACGATCCCGACCGCCCCGGCGGTCCCGTTCCAGGACACCACCACGATGCGGCTCTGCTCGCTCAGGTCCGTCTCGGCGAGGCCGAACAGCCGGCGCAGGCTGACGAGCGGCAGGAGCCGGTCGCGCAGGGTGATCACCCCGACGAGGTGACTTTGCGCGTTGGGCATCGCGCTCACGACCTCCGGGACCTGGACGATCTCCTGGACGTGCTCGATCGGCAGGGCGTATTCCTGGCCGGCGAGCCCGAACGACACGAGCTGGATCTCGTCGGAGGCGCCGCGGGCTTCGACCTCGCCGCGCGAGCTGGAGAGCAGGCCGGCCTCGGCCAGGAACTCCGCCCGCGGCCGGGCGATGGCGGCGCGGGAGGCGCCGCTGCGCTGCATTAGGCGGGCGGGGTCGATGATCATGATCATGCCGCTCTCGCGGCGGATCACGCCCGACAGCATGTCGGCATCGACCGTGCTCCCGAGGATCTCGGTGCCGTCGATCTCGGACGGTTCGGCGGTGACCACGCTCGCCATACGGTCGACGACGAAGCCGAAGGCGGTGCCGTGGCTGACGACGACGACCCGTGTGGCGTCGTCGTAAGCGCGGTCCGGAAGCGCGAACAGGCGGCGCAGGCTGGCGACGGGCAGGACCGAGCCGCGCAGGTTGGCGAGCCCCGCGAGGCAGGCGGGGCTGAGCGGCACGTCGACCATCTCGGGCAGACGGATGATCTCCTGGACCTCGGCGAGCGGCACCGCGTAGGTCTCGCGCTCGACGTGGAAGGTCACGAATTGCCGGGCGGTCTGGCCGGCCTCGGCCGTGGCGGCCTCGTGCTCCGCCGTATCGGGATGGGCTGGGCTGGACATCGGATTCCCTCGATCCCGCGGGGCGGTCCCTGAGGACCGGCCGGTGGTCGCTGTGGCGGGGATGCGTGGGGCGGGCGTCAGCGCCCGCCCCACGGCGCGGAAACGGTCAGTCCTGGTTCTGCAGCTCGTCGGCGAGCGAGGCGATCTCCTCGATCGCGGCGGCGAGTTCCTCTGCGCCCTTGGACTGCTCGCGGCCCGCCTGCTGTGCCTCGATCGACGATTGTCCGGCCTGCCGGGCGGCGGCGGCGATCTGCTCGATGCCGCGCTTGGCCTCCTCGACGTTCTGCATGATCATGTCGGAACCCTGGAGGATCTGCCGGTTGCCGTCGAGCACGACCGCCATGTCGGCGGCGGTGGTCTCGAGGTCCTTGGTGATCGCCTTGTTCTTCTCGACCTCGGCGGCGGCGGCGGCGGAGATCTCCTCCAGGTCGCGGCGGACGAAGACTATCTGGTCCTGGATCGACTTGACGAGATCCTTGATCCGCTCGGCATTCTCGGAGGAATCCCGGGCGAGGTTGCGGATGTCGGTGGACACCACCATGAAGCCCTTGCCGAACTCGCCGGCCCGGGCGGCCTCGATCGAGCCGTTCACCGCCAGCATGTTGGTCTGGATCGCCACCGTGGTGATCGCGTCGACGATCTTGTCGATCTTCCGGCTGACCTGCTCGAGGGCGTTGATCTGCTCGCGGCTCCGGTTGGTCTCCTCCAGCGAGCGGGTCACCCCCTCGACGAGGCCGTCCACGGCGGCGCGGTTGTCCTGGAGCTGCGTGGTGATCGCGGTGCCGCGCTCCAGCGACGTGCGGGCGCGCTCCTGCGCCAGGGTGGCTCCCTTCTCGATCTGGGCGATCGCGGCGGCGGATTGCTGCGAGGCCGCGGATTGCTGCTGCGCGCCGCGGTTGATCTGGTCGAGCGCGGTCATGATCTGGGCGGCGGCCCGGTTGATCTCCTCCACCGCCGAGGACAGCTCCTCGGCCGCGGAGGCGACCTCCTCGGCGCTCTTGCCGATATCGGTCGCGTTCTTCAGCTCGTCGGCGATGGTCGAGAGCTCGTTGGCGGCCTGCTCGCTCTGATCGAGCGCGGTGGTCTGCTGGTCGACGGTCTTGAGCGATTCCTGGCAGGCGGAGGATTGCTCCTCGGCCGCGGCGGCGATCGCCTCGGACCCCTTCTGCGCCTCGACCGCCGCCTTCTCCGATTCGACGGCCGCGCGCCGGATCGCCTCGCCGGCCTCCATGATCTCGACCATGGCGGCGCGCACGCTCTCGAGCTGCGTCGTGACCGTCCGGCCCTTCACCACCTCCTGGCGGGTGGCCTCGGCGGCGCGGTTGATGCCGTCGGCGATCACCTTCACGTCGCCCTGGATTCGGCCGATCAGCTCCTGGATCTCCTGCGCGCTCTTCTCGGAGGTCTCGGCGAGCGTGCGGACCTCGTCGGCCACCACCGCGAAGCCCTTGCCGTGCTGGCCGGCCCGCGCCGCCTCGATGGCGGCGTTGAGGGCGAGCAGGTTGGTCTGGTCGGCGATGCGGGCCACGGCGCGGACGATGTCGCCGATATTGGCGGCCTGCCGCTCGAGTTCCACGATGAGCTTGACCGACGATGCCTGGCGCTCGGCGGAGGTGCTGATCGAGACGATGCTCGCCGCGATCTGCTGCGAGACTCCGCTGATCAGGGTCTGCAGGCTGCCGGTCTTCTGGCTCGAGGTCTCGGCCTCGCTGCGCGACGACGTGATCGCGTCCGAGATGGCCGTGACCGCACGCTGCGACTGCTCGGCGGCGCTCGCCGCCTGCTGTGCGCCGGCGGCGATCTGCTCCATGGCCTTGCGCAGCTCCTCGGCCGCCGAGGAGGCCTCGGTGACGCTGCTGGCGAGCTCCGTGGTGGCCGCCGCGATGCGCTCAGCCGCCTTCTGCTGCTTGGCGTAGGTGCGGGCACGACGGCGGTGCTCCTCGTTGAGGCGGCCGAGCTGGTTGAGGCTGCCCTGCTCGTTGCTGCGCACGAGCGAACGCTGCCCGGACGGGCCAGCTTTTTTGACGAGAGGCATGAAACAGTCCCCAAGGCGCGTTGCCGAGATTGCACGCCCCGATATCACTCGCATGTCCGATGCGGCGGCTTGTGGGGCGTTCCCAGAGGAAGCTAGATTTAGCGGGTAAATATTCCGTCTTAATTAATATGGATATATTCCTAAATTCCATCATTCCGCCAAGGAATTCATCGCTCAGGTTGAAAATTCCTATCTTTCTGTCTAGTCAGCGTCGTAACCGGTCGCTGCGATGATGCGGCGGCATTGACATGGTCTGACGCAGCGCCGGATGGGCTGCATAGCCTGACGTTGAGTCTCCCCGTTGCGCGCGGACGGCTCGCCTTGCGACGCCTTGGTCTTGCTGGATACCCGCTCGACCAGAGTGCGGCCGGGCGGGTCGGCGGGACTGCCCAGGATCCGCGCTCCCCCCGCCGTCGTCTCGGGCAGAGCCGCCTTCAGAGCAGCCGTCGAACGGGCACGGGGCGATCGAGGCCGTCGCGCGACCGCAGCTCCTCGACGTGTCCCGGGCCTGCGCCGCCGGTGATCACGGTCGCGCTCACGGTCCGCGCTCGACCGCAGCGGCGCGCGGCCGCCCCACCCTACGCGCTCACGATCGGCACGCCGTCGCCGTATCGACCCTCGGGCGATGCCCATGCCGTGCACCGTGGCGCTGCGATCGGACGACGGTCCCGGTCGTTGACCGTGCCGCATCGTCTTCGACGAACCGGTAGCCACTTCGTCGGACAATGCTCTAGAACAAGGGAAAATCTCCGGCCGATCGAAGCGGCCGGCCCCCGGGAGGACGATTGTCATGACTGGAGCCCTGCGGCTCAAGCTCTCGCTCCTGCGGGGCGAGACGGCATGCCCGCTGGATCTCGCCGATTTCGGTCGGCTGGCCGCGATCGACTTGCGCACTCAGACCAAATCAGCACGCTCCGATCGCCTCGCGGTGGCGATGCTGGATCTGATCGCGTCCGGACGCCTGCCGCCCGGCGCCCGCCTGCCCCCGGAGCGGCGCATCGCCGAGGCGGCCTCGGCGAGCCGGGTCTGCGTCCGCAGCGCCCTCGACCGCCTCAAGCTCGACGGCTACATCGAGGCCGTCCAGGGATCGGGGACCCGGGTCGTCGCGATCGAACGGGGCGGGCAGCTGGCCGAGCTGCTTCGGGCCAACCAGGAGAACCTGGAGGATCTCCAGGATTTCATTGCATTCCTCGACCGGTGCGTCGTCGAGCAGCTCCTGCGGGAGGCCTCCGACGCGGCGCTCGCCCGCGCCGCCGATCGCGTCGCGGCGGCACCCCCGGACCGCGACCTTCAGGCGCTGGCGGAGGACGAGGTCGGGTGGCGCCTCGCGCTCGCGGACGCCTCGCTCAGTCCGATCTACGCGATGATCATCCGCCAGCTCGCGCGCGGGATCCGCAGCCTGTTCGGCAGCCTGCTCAGGGCCGCGCCCGCATCGGATCGGGCCGCTCAGGCGGACCAACTCAGCCTCGGCCGCAGCAGCCTCGCCGATGCGATCGCACACCGCGACAAGGCGGCAGCCCTGTCGGCGCTCGCGAGCCGCGCCGCCGCCTTTCGCGATCTCGACCGGTCCGGGATGGAGGTCGATGAGCGCGGGCTGCGGAACGCGCCGATTCCGCAGGACGACCTGATCCTGCGCGACCTGGCGGTGGCGAGCCCCGAGCAGCTCAAGGACCGGTTGACCCGCGAGATCGCCGGCATGATCGCCACCGGACACGCGCGGGACGGCACCCGCCTCCTCAGCGAGCGGCGGCTCGCCCTGGTCTTCGGCGTGAGCCGGGCCTCGGTGCGCGAGGCCCTGGCCGCGCTCAAGGCCGACGGGACGGTGGTCGCCGACGAGCGCAGCGGCACGCGCACGGTCGATGCGCCGGTCGCGCTGACCTCGCTCGCCGCGGCCGACCTGTCGCACCTGCAGACCATGTCGCGCCTGCGCGGCTACCTCGAGGTCTGGGCGGCGAGCCGCGCCGCCGAGCGCGGCAGCGAGCGCGACCTCACCGACCTGCGCCGCATCCTCGCCGAGATGGGCCGCTCGCATCTGAGCCCCCGCCGCCGGATCGACCTCGACCTGCGCCTGCACCTGACCATCGCGCGGGCGGCCGGCAGCGCGGTGCACCTCTACATCACCGAGGTGCTGCGCGACCTGATGACGGCCTATTTCGACTACTCGCTCACCGCGCCGGCGATCGGCGGCGGGCGGGACGCCATGCTGCTCGCCCACCACACGGAGATCGTGACGGCGATCCTCGCCCGGGATCCCGTCGGCGCCGGCCGCGCGATGGCGGAGCATTGCGGCGCCTTCAGCGACCGCTACGCCCTGCTGGCGGAGGGCGAGATGCTGCCCTGCGGCCTCGCGACGGACTTCGCGCAAAGGCTCCCGGCCTTCGGCTGAGCGGAGGACGGCGGCCCGCGCGGCGGGCCGCCGTCGCCGCGTCAGCGGCCGGTGAAGTCCGGCTTGCGCCGGGCCCGGAAGGCGTTGACGGCCTCCTGGTGGTCCTCGGTCCGGTTCGACAGGGCCTCGTAGGCGACGCTCGCGTCCATGACGCCGTGGACGATCCGCTTCAGCTCGATGTTGGTCACGGTCTTGCTCCAGCGGATCGCCTTGGTGGCGCCGGCGAGCAGCTTGCCCGTGAAGGCCGCCACCGCCGCATCGAGGTCTTCGGGCGGCACGGCGTGGTTGATGAGGCCGATCTCCGCCGCCTTGCGGGCGGGCAGGAGCTCGCCCGTCATCAGGTACTCCTTGGCGCGGGCGTAGCCGATGAGCTGCGGCCAGATCGCCGGGCCGCCATCTCCCGCGACGAAGCCGATCGACACGTGGGGATCGCCGATCTTGGCGGTGTCGGCGGCGAAGATCACGTCGCAGAACAGGGCGAGCGTCGCGCCGAGGCCCGTGGCGTGGCCGTTCACCCGCGCGACCAGCGGCTTCTCGAGGTCGAGCATCGAGAAGACGATGCGCTTGGCCTCGCGCGCCGTCTGCTCGAAGGATTCGGGGCGGTCGATCGCGGTCTGCATCCACGGGATGTCGCCGCCGGCCGAGAAGGCGCGGCCCGCCCCCGTGAGCACGATCACGTCGCTGCCCGGATCGACGGCGACGTCGTAGAACACGTGGGCGAGCTCCTCGTGCAGGAGCGCGTCGGCGGCGTTCAACGCCTCCGGGCGGTTCATCGTGATGGTGAGGAGCCGCCCCTCGCGCGTGATGGTCAGGGTCTCGTAACGCTCCTCAAGCGGCACTTGCCTCATCGTCTGGTCTCCCCTCCGGCGACAGGGTGGCTGTCGCGAGCTCGCGGATCTGCGCCTCCGTGCCGCCGTGGAGCCCGGCGGCGACCTGGAGGCGCTTGTAGACGTGACCGACCCGGTATTCCTCGGTCATGGCGATGCCGCCGCTGGCCTGGATCAGGCGCGAGGCCGCGGCCAGCCCCTCCCGGCCGAGGGTCACCTTGGCGGCGCGCGCCGCCCGGCGCCGCTCCGCCGGCTCGCCGTCGAGGGCGGCCGCGGTCCAGAGCAGGAGCGAGCGCAGGGTCTCGAGGTCGCAGAACGCGTCTGCCATCAGGTGCTGGACGGCCTGGAACGAGCCGAGCGTCTGGCCGAACTGGCGCCGCTGGTTGAGGTAGCCGACCGTGAGGTCGAGCCCGGCGGCGAGCGCCCCGTAGGCATCCGCCACCAGGGCGGCGACGGCGCAGTCCCGGATCTCGGCCATCCAGGCGATGGCCTCGTGCCCGGTGGCGAGCACGGCCTCGGCCGGGAGGTCGAGCCCGTCGAAGGTCAGGGCCGCCCCCGCGCGCCCATCGATCAGGCGCCGCGCCTCGACCGCTGGGGGATGTGCCGCGACGCAGAGCAGCATCGCGCCGTTCGGCGAACGCCCGCCGGCCTCGACGAGCCAGTGGGTGGCGTGGCCCGCATCGAGCGCGAGGGCGCTGCGCCCGTCGAGCCGCAGGCCCGAACTGGTGCGGGTGGCATTGATCCCGGTTCCCGGACCCTCCTGGACGAGGGCGAAGCGCACCGCGCCGGCGGCAAGATCCGGGGCGAGCGATGCCAGCTTTCCGCCCGCGTCGCGCATCAGGCGGGGCGCCACCAGCACGTCTGCGGCGAGGGAGCGCCGCAGCAGGACCCGGCCGGCTTCCTCGATGATCGCCAGGGCCTGCAGCGCGTCCGCCCCGGCGCCGCCGAGCGCCTCCGGCAGGCCCAGCCCGAACCACCCGAGCTGCGCCATCGCGCGCCGCGCTTCGTCCTGCGCCGCCGCGTCGGGCGGGTGCGGCGTCCAGGGGCAGGTCTCTTCCAGGAACCGTCGGGCGCCCTCGCGCAGCAGGCGGTCGTCGTCGCGTTGGTCGGGGGATCGCCGCATGGCAGCCTCAGCGCAGGCCCAGGGTGGAGCGGGCGATGATCGTCTTCTGGATCTCGTTCGCGCCCGCGTAGATGGTCACGACCCGGCGGAAGAGGTGCCGCTCGGTCCAGCCGGCGACCTCCTCGTCGCGGGATCCCTCCGGCACCTCCAGGGCGTCCTCGCCGATCACCTCCATCGCCAGTTCGCTGATCGCCTGCTGCAGCCGCGAGCCGATCACCTTGACGATCGACGCCTCGGGGCCGGGCTCGCGGCCCTCGGTCTGGTCGACGAGGACGCGCAGCACCGTCGCCTCGAGGCCGGACAGGCTCGCCTCCACCACCGCGAACCGGCGCCGGAAGGCGGGGTCGTCGAGAACCGGCGGCCCTCCGGCGCGGGGCGCCGCGGCGAAGGCCTTCAGGCGCTCGAATTCCCGCCGGGAGCGGTGGACCTGGGCGTTGTTGGTGCGCTCGTGGTTGAGCAGGAATTTGGCGTAGCCCCAACCCTGGTCGACCTCGCCGATCAGGGCGTCGTCGCCGACCCGGACGTCGTCGAGGAACACCGTGTTCACGCTGTGCCCGCCGTCGATCGTGATCACCGGCGTGAGCGCGACCCCGGGCGCCCGCATGTCGACGATGAACAGAGACAGCCCGGCCTGGGGCTTCACCTCCCGGTTGGTGCGGGCAAGGCAGATCATCAGGTCGGCGAAGTGGCCTTCCGTCGTCCAGGCCTTCTGGCCGTTGAGAACCCACCCGCCCTCGACCCGGCGCGCCGTGGTGCGGACCGAGGCGAGGTCGGAGCCGGCCTCGGGCTCCGAGTAGCCCTGGCACCAGAATTCCTCGCCTGAGCGGATCGGCGGCAGGTAGCGCGCCTTCTGTGCGTCCGACCCGAAGGCGTGCAGCGTCGGGCCGACGAGGTAGATGCCGAACACGCTGAGCGGCGGCGCGTCGGCCGCCGCGCATTCCGCCTCGAAGATGAAGCGCTGGATCGGGGTCCAGCCGGGCCCGCCGGCCTCCTCGGGCCAGTGATGCGCGGCCCAGCCGTTCGCGTCGAGGAGCGCGTTCCAGCGCGCCATGTCCTCGCGCGACAGGTGGATGCCGGCCCGGGTCTTCCGGGCGAGGTCCGCCGGCAGCATCGCGCGGATCGCCGACCGGATCTCCGCCCGGAACGCGCGCTCGTCATCCGTGAAGAAGGCGTCCACCCGTCGCTCCCCGATCTGTTGCCAGGAACTCTTGCCCCGACGTTCGTCCGCCCGGGCCCGCGGCGGCAAGGCCGCGGCTGGCCCTGCCTCAAGACCAATCGCCGGCCTCGTCACCCGGGCCGGCCCCCGAATCGCCCGAGGGCGGCGCGCTCCGCGTCGGTCAGCGGGCGGGCGCGGCGGGTCCGCCCGTCCATGACGACCGTGACCGAGTGCGCGCTGGCTGCGCAGGCGCCCCCGACGAACAGCCCCTGCCCCATCACGATCGACCGCGCCCCGAGCCGCAGCACGGCCGTCCCGATCTCTGGCGCGTCGCCGAAGTTGATCTCCCGGGAGAAATCCACCGTGAGCGAGGCGAGCGCCGGCAGGTCGTCGGGCGGCAGGAGCGGCCGCAGGACCTCGCGCAGCAGGGCGTAGCGCCCGTCGTCGAGCCAGGCGGCGAAGACGCTGTTGGTGACGTGGCCGTGCGGATCGAGGTCCGCATGGCGCACGACCGCCGGGCGCCAGTGCGGGAAGAAGGAGCGGGAGGCGAGAAGCGGCTCCTCGGCGAGGGTGCGCTTCGTCACGGCAGCAGCACGGTGGCGCCGGTGGTCTCGCCGGCCTCGAGCCGTCTGTGGACCTCCCCGGCCTCGCGCAACGGCGCGCGCAGGCCGATCTCCGGCCGCAAGGCCCCCTGCCCCACCATCGCGAACATCGTGTCGGCGGCTTCCTGCAGGTCCGGCAGCGTGCGTAGATGCGCGAAGACGCCCGGCACGCTCACGCTGAGCGAGCGCTGCGGCCCGAGCCGCGCAAGGTCGATCGAGGCCAGCGCCTCGCCGGCTTGCCCTAAGTTGATCGCGGTCCCGAAGGGCTTGAGGCAGTCGAGGGAGCGTTCGAGCACGCGGCCGCCGATGCCCTCGCAGACGACGTCGACGCCCTCGCCGCCGGTCAGGCGCATCGTTTCGGCGACGAAGTCCTGGTGGCGGTGGAGGATGGTCGCCTCGCAGCCGGCGGCGCGGGCGGTTTCCGCCTTCGCCTCCGATCCGACCGTGCCGATGACCCGGGCGCCCGCGGCCCGGGCCCATTGCGTCAGCAGCACGCCGAGCCCGCCGGCCGCCGCGTGGACCAGAACGACGTCACCGGGACGCAGCGGCCGGACCCGGGTGAACAGCATGTGGGCCGTCATGCCCTTCAGCATCAGGGCGGCGGCGACGTCGTCCGGCACGGCGTCCGGCAGCCGCACCAGGCGCGCGGCGTCGATCAGCCGGGCGCTGGCGTAGCTCCCGACCGGCGGGCCGGCATAGCCGACCCGCTCGCCCGGCCGGAGGGACACCCCCGCCCCGGCCGCCGCCACGATCCCGACCGCCTCGACGCCGACGGCGCCCGGAAGGGTCGGGATCGGGAAGATCCCGCGGCGGTGATAGACGTCGATGAAGTTCACCCCGACGGCCGTCTGGCGCAGCAGCACCTGCCCGGGCCCAGGCGGCGGCAGCTCGACCTCGGCCGGGGCGAACCGCTCGGGCCCGCCATGGGCATCGATCCGCATCTCGATCGCCAGCACCGCTCCGCCTCCATTCCGTGACGTCTGCGTACCTGCGGCCTCGGGGCCCCGCGCCGCAATTCGCTCATTGGTCCGCCGACGAGACCAACCCGGGCTTTGACGCGCTGCGTTCGCCGCGGGCGAGATGGCGCGGTCCCGTCCTGCAAGCCTGGCAGCCCGTCCCATGGAAGATCCCGCCGAGATCCTCGCCCTCACGGTGCCGCAGCTCCTGCGGCGACGGGCGCAGGGAGAGCGCCCGGGGATCGCGCTGTCGGCGCGCTCGATCGGCGGCTGGCGCGACCGGCTCACCTACGGCCAGCTCGTGCAGCGGATGGATGCGGTGGCGGCGGGCTTCCACGCCCTCGGCCTGCGGGCCGGCGACCGGATCGGCGTGCTGCTCGGCAACGAGGCGGGGCGGGAATGCCTGCTCACCGCGCTGGGCGCCTTGCGGATCGGCGCGGCCGTGGTGCCGTTCAACACCCGCGCCTCCGACGAGGAGCTCGGGCACGCGCTGACCCTCGCCGAGCCGGCGGCGATCGTCTGCACGCAGGCCGTGACCTCGCGGCTCGCGCGCCTCAGCCCCGGGGTGCGCCTCCTCGCGATCGACGGGGCCGAGGGAGACACCGAGGCCTGGCCCGAACCGCTCGCCGCCGAGCACGCGCCCGCGCCGGAGGAGGATCCCGATCCCGACCGCCTCGGCTGCCTGCTGTTCACCTCGGGCACGACCGCCCGCTCGAAGGCGGTGATGCACAGCCACGCGACGATGCTGGGCGCCGGGCTCGCCTGCGGGGCGGCCCTGGGCCTGCGAGCGGGCGACCTCTACCAGGGCGGCTGGCCGTTCTTCACCAGCTCGCCGCTCAACCTCGGCGCGATGTCGTGCTGGATCGCCGGCGCCGGCCTGGTGCTGGAGGAGCCCCTCGATAATCGCGGCCGCCTCCGGCTGATCGCTTCGGAGCGCACGACCTACTATCACGGCGTGCCCTCGGTGGTGCACTTCCTGATGGAGGAGTTCGCCCGCGCCCCAAGCGACGTCTCGAGCCTGAGGCGGATCGGCTATGGCGGCGCGGCGATGCCGCCCGAGGTGATCCGCCGGCTCGCCGCGCAATGGCCCCATGTCGAGCAGGTGCAGATCTATGGCATGACCGAGAGCGGGCCCGCCGGCACGCGGCTCGAACCGGCGATGATGGAGGCGAAGCTCGGCTCGATCGGCAGCGCCATGCCGCATTGCGCGGTCGCCGTCGTCGACGAAGCGGGACGATGCCTCGGCCCCGGCGAGACCGGGGAGATCCTGGTCCGGGGGCCCGGCGTCGCGAAGGGGTATTTTCGCAATCCCGAGGCCACCGCCGAGGCCTTCGTGCTCGGGGGCATCCGCACCGGCGATGTCGGCCATCTCGATCCGGACGGGTTCCTGTACTTCACCGACCGGCGCAAGGACGTGATCAACCGCGGCGGGCTGAAGGTCGCCTCCGTGGCGGTCGAGGAGGTGCTCTACCGCCATCCCGGCGTGCGCGAGGCCGCGGTGATCGCCGTGCCCCACCCCGCACTCGGCGAGGACGTCGCGGCCTGCGTGGTGCCCCGCGAGCCCGGCGGGCTCGACACCGACGCCCTCACCGACGCCCTTGCGGCCTTCTGCGCCGCGCACCTCGCCGACTACGCCCGTCCGCGCCGCTGGCTCGTCCTGAATGAGCTGCCGAAGAACCCGATGGGCAAGGTGCTGAAGACGGCGTTGCGGGCGCGCTTCGCCAGGTCGCCTGGAAAACCTTTATAGAATCAAGCGCGGGATCCCCTCTCCCGTGTGGGAGAGGGGTAGGGGTGAGGGTGGCTCGGCTTACGGATAAAGCTCGAACTGTCGAGCTGCGCAGCTCTACGGGCCGAGCTTTATTCTGAACCCGAGCCACCCTCACCCCCGGCCCCTCTCCCACTCGGGAGAGGGGGGACCCGCACCATTTCCTCACCCGGACAGCCACACGGACTGCGGCCCCCCACCCAGGTGGTCTTTCCACCAGCCCAGAACGCGCCTTGCGGAGCACCCGTCCCGTCTTCGAAGCTGTTCGCAAGAGGACGCGAGAAGCGGCCCGGACAGAACTGGAGGAAACGCCCGATGACGACCTCGTTCTCGCGACGCATGGCCCTGCGCGGGGCGCTCGCGCTCTCCGCCGCGGCCTTCGCCACCACCGCCCACGCTCAGGCCCAATCCCAGACCGAGATCCCGGTCGGCTGGGTCCTGCCGCTGAGCGGCGGCTCGGCGGCGATCGGCCAGCAGGCCCGCACCGGCGTGCAGATCGCCGTCGACCAGATCAACGCCGCCGGCGGCATCAAGGCGCTCAACGGCGCCAAGCTCAAGCTCGTCTTCGCGGACTCGCAGTCGAAGCCCGATATCGGCGTCTCCGAGACCGAGCGCCTGATCCAGCGCGAGAACGTCGCGGTGATGAGCGGCGCCTTCAACAGCGCCGTCACCTTCCCGGCGACCGAGGTCGCCGAGCGCTACAAGACGCCCTGGATCGTCATGGGGGCGGTGAAGGACGAGATCACCGAGCGCAACTTCAAGTACGTGTTCCGCATCAACAACAAGGCGACCTACGACGCGCGCGAGCAGCTCGACGCCATCGACCTCCTGAAGAAGGAGACCGGCCAGGGCCCCAAGACCCTGGCGATGTTCTACGAGGGGTCGGACTGGGGCCGCTCGCACGCCGCCAACGTGCGCAAGCTCGCCAAGGAGCGCGGCTACACCCTCGTCCTCGATGAGGCGGCGCCGCCCAATCAGGTCGACTTCTCGGCCCAGCTCCTCAAGATCCGCGCCGCCAGGCCCGACGCGCTGATCGCCGCCTTCTATACCCCCGACCACCTGCTCCTGTCGCGCCAGATGCTCGAGCAGCAGCTCAACCTGCCCTACGGCGTGCACTCGGTCGGCGGCGGCACCGAGGATCCATCGTTCTACAAGGCGATCTCGCCCAAGGCCGTCGCCTACTACTTCGTGCAGGAGGACCGCCAGGTCGACGCCCTCCAGGGCGAGCGCCTGCCCGAATTCGCCGACGTCGAAGCAAAGTTCAAGGCCCAGCTCGGCTACGACATGAGCGCCTACGGGGCGCAGGGCTTCGCGGTCATGTACGTGATCAAGGACGCCCTGGAGCGGGCTCGCAGCGCCGACCGGCAGGCCCTGCGGGACGCCGTGGCGGCGACCGACCTCACCGCGGGCCCGGCCCTCTATGCCGGCTACCAGCGCATCAAGTTCGACGAGCAGGGCCAGAACACCTTCGCGCACGGGGCGATCTCGCAGAACCTGAACGGCCAGCGCCGCACGGTGTGGCCGGCCGAGAGCCGCTCGCCCGACACCAAGCCCGCCTGGCCGGTGCCGGCCTTCGGCGCCCGCTCCTGAGAGCCTGTTTGACGGGTCGGCGAGGTTTGTCCTGTCCACGACCTCATCCTGAGGTGTCAGTCGATTGAAGATCGACTGACACCTCAAAGGAGGCCTCCAGGGATCGCTGAGAGTTCTGGAGGCCTCCTTCGAGGCTCACTCCGTTCGCACCTCAGGATGAGGTCGCGGGCGGGATAGAACAGTTTCTCGCAATGCCGTTCTCGCCAATCGAACAGGCTCCGACACCGCGGCGGGGTTTCTGGCCCCGCCCTCCCGGTCATCCGGTCGTCTCGACGGCAGCGCACGACGCGTTGTCGGATCGGGCAGGCACGGCCGCAACGGACATCCGATGGACCCGCTGATCCTCTCCTTCGCGCTCGTCAACGGCCTCCTCATCGGCGGCATCTACGGCGGCGTCGCGCTCGGCCTCAGCCTGATCTTCGGGGTGATGCGCGTCGTGAACTTCGCCCACGGCTCGCTGCTGATGCTGGCGCTCTACGCCGCGTTCTGGCTCCAGGCGCTCGCCGGCATCGATCCCTATGCCAGCGTGTTCGTGACGGTGCCGCTGCTGTTCGCCGTCGGCTTCCTGATCCAGAGCGTCGTCATCGCGCCGCTGATCCGGCGTGAGAGCGCGCTCGTGGTCGAGCCCCTGAGCGCGCTCCTCCTCACGGCCGGCGTCTACCTCGTCATCGACAACCTGGCGCTGATGGCCTTCGGGCCCGACGTGCGCTCGGCCTCGACGAGCCTCGTCCTGGCGCCGCTGATGCTCGGGCCGATCCCGGTCAACATGCAGCGGCTGATCGCCTTCCTGGCGGCGATCCTCGCGGCGGTGCTCCTGTCGCTGTGGCTGCGCTCGACGCGGATGGGCCGGGCGATCCGCGCCACCGCCCAGAACCGCGACGCCGCCGCCCTGTCGGGGATCGACGTGCCGATGATCTACGCCGTGACCTTCGGCATCGGCGCGGCCCTGCTCGGCCTGTTCGGCTCGCTGCTCGCGACCTTCATCCCGATCACCCCGCAGGTCGGGCTGAGCTTCGGCATCCGCTCGTTCATCGTCGTGGTGCTCGGCGGCATCGGCAGCATCCCGGGCTCGATCGTCGGCGGCCTCGTCATCGGGGTCTTCGAGGCGCTGGCCTCGCAATTCGTCCCGGCGACCTCGGCGGCGATCCTGTCGCTCGGCCTGTTCATCCTCATCCTCCTCGTGCGGCCGAGCGGCCTGATGGGGCGCGCCTGATGACCACCGCCCGCCCCGACCGGCTGAGGAGCCCCGCCGTGTCCCGTCCCGACGAGATCCGGGCCCCGAGCCTCCCCGCCGCACCGGTCCGCCGCCGGCGCGACGCGGGCACGGGCCTCGGCACGCTCGGGCTCATCGCCCTGATGACGCTCGCGGCGATGGCGCTGCCCCTCGTCGTCACCGATTCCTACCTGCTGCATTCCTGCATCGTCGTGCTGTTCTTCGCCTACATGGCGACCGCCTGGAACTTCGTCTGCGGCTATGTCGGCCAGCTCTCGATCGGGCACGCGATGTTCGCAGGGATCGGCGGCTACGCCACGGTGCTGCTGTTCACCGGGCTCGGCCTGTCGCCCTGGCTCGGGATGCCGGTGGGCGGGCTTCTCGCGGCCCTGCTCTCGGTGGTGGTCGGCTACCCGACCTTCCGGCTGCGCGGCCCCTACTTCGCCCTCACCACGATCGCCTTCGCGGAGATGATCCGGATCTGGGTCGAGAACACCGACACGGTGCTGGGCATCCCGCTCAACGGGGCGGCGGGCCTCACCGTGCCGCTCCGCGGCGAGAGCCTGGCGGCGCTCCAGTTCAACGGCAAGGCGCCGTATTACTGGGTGATCGTCGGCCTGCTCGCCGGGGCGCTCACGGCGACCTGGTGGCTCGAGCGCTCGAAGCTCGGCTTCTACCTCAAGGCGATCCGCGGCGACCGCGACGCGGCGGAGAGCCTCGGCATCAGCCCGGCCCGCTACCAGCTCGTCGCGCTGGCGATCAGCGCCTTCATGACCGGCATCGGCGGCGGCTTCTACGCCCAGTTCTTCCGCTACGTGAACGCCGAGCGGCTGATCGGCGTCGATCTGTCGATCGACATGGCGCTGATGAGCATCATCGGCGGCCAGGGCACGGTGTTCGGGCCGCTCCTCGGCGCGGTCCTGCTCGCGCCGCTGGCCGAGATTACCCGGGGCCATCTCGGCGGCTCGCTGCTAGGCCTCCACATCGTCGTCTACGGAATCATCCTGATGCTGGCGGTCCTCTACCTGCCGAAGGGGCTCATCGCGCCCCTGCGGTCGCTCCTTGCCCGGCTCGGCCTCCTCGGCCGGGGAGGCCGGCGATGAGCCCCCTCCTCGACGTGCGCACCATCAGCAAGCGCTTCGGCGGCCTCCAGGCCGTCGGCGACCTGTCGTTCCGGCTCGAGGCCGGCGAGATCCTGGCGCTGCTCGGCCCCAACGGCGCCGGCAAGACCACCGCCTTCAACATGATCGCCGGCTACACCCGGCCCGATTCCGGCGAGATCCTGTTTCGGGGCCAGAACATCGCCGGCGCGCGGCCCTGGACCATCTGCCGGGCCGGCATCGCCCGGACCTTCCAGCTGTCGAAGCCCTTCGCCGACCTCACCGTGGTCGAGAACCTGATGGTCGGGGGCTTCGCCCGCTCGCGCGACGCGCATGCCATCCGCGACAAGGCCGAGGCGATCGCCGACTTCCTCGGCATGGGCCGGCAGGCCGACACCGAGGTCCAGCACCTCACCGCCTTCGACCGGCGCAAGCTCGAACTCGGCCGGGCGCTCTCGACCGAGCCGGTCCTGCTCCTGATGGACGAGGTCGTGGCCGGCGCGACCCCGGCCGAGGGGCAGGAGATGGTGGCTTTGGTGCGCCGCATCCGCGACCGCGGGGTCACCATCCTGATCGTCGAGCACGTGATGAAGGTCATCATGGCACTCAGCGAGCGGGTGATCGTGATGGAATCCGGCCGGCTGATCGCCGACGGGGCGCCGCGGGACGTCGTCAACCAGCCCGAGGTGCTGAAGGCCTATTTCGGGGAGCAGTATGCAGCAGCCCGCACTTGAGGCGACCGATCTCCGGGCGGGCTACGGCGACGTCCAGGTCCTCGACGGCGTCTCGCTCCGGATCGATCCGGGCGAGATCGTCGCCCTGATCGGGGCGAACGGCGCCGGCAAGACCACGCTGCTGCGCACGGTCTCGGGGCTCGTCCGGGCGCGGGGCGGCGCGGTCTCGCTCTTCGGCGAGCGCATCGACGGGCTGGCGCCCCACCGGGTGGCGGAGGCCGGCTTCGTGCAGTCGCCGGAGGGCAAGCAGCTCTTCCTCGGCATGTCGATCCGCGAGAACCTGATGGTCGGCGCTCACAATCCCCGCGCCTATGCGCGCTGGCGCACGACCATCGAGGAGGTTTTTTCGTTGTTCCCGATCCTTGCCGAGCGGCGCGACAAGGCCGCCTCGACGCTGTCGGGCGGGCAGCAGCAGATGCTGGCGGTGGGACGCGCCCTGATGGCTCGCCCGCGGGTGCTGGCCCTCGACGAGCCCTCCCTCGGCCTGGCGCCGATCATGGTCGACCGTCTGTTCGAGGCGATCCGCGCCGTGCGCCAGCTCGCGATTCCCATCCTCATCATCGAGCAGAACGTGTTCCAGGTCCTCTCCATGGCCGATCGCGGCTACGTGCTGGAGAACGGCCGCGTCACGCTCTCCGGCACCGGCCGGGCGCTCATCGAGGACGATCACCTTAGGGCCACCTATCTCGGCCTGTGAGGCCGACCCGAGACACCCCGGATTCGAGAGGGCGAAGGATGCTGCTCAAGGACAAGGTCGCGCTCGTCACAGGCGCCGGCAGCGGGCTCGGGCTCGCCACCGCCGCGGCCTTCGCCCGGGAGGGCGCGCGGATCGTCGTCAACGACCTGCGCCCGGAGGCGGCCGAGGCGGCGGCGCGCGGCCTCGGCGACGGCCACGGCGCCGTCGGCGGCGACGTGTCGAAGGAGGACGAGGTGTCGGCGATGGTCGAGGCGGCGCTCGCGCGCTTCGGGCGGATCGACATCCTGGTCAACAATGCCGGCGTGCCCGACAGCTTCGTACCGACGGTCGAGCAGCCGCTCTCCCACTGGCAGCGCCTCATCGACGTCCATCTCACCGGCACCTACCTCGTCTCGAAGACGGTCGCCCCCGCGATGATCCGCCAGGGCGGCGGGGTGATCCTCAACCTCAACTCGATCGCGGGCGTCCTCGGCCTCCCGGTGCGCACCGCCTACAGCGCCGCCAAGGCCGGCATCGGCATGCTCACCCGGGTCCTCGGCTGCGAGTGGGGCCCGCACAACGTCCGGGTCAACGCGGTCGCCCCGGGCTACATCCTGACGCCCCTCACCGAGGGCCTGATCGCCGCCGGCCGCATCGACCCCGCCCGCATCCGCCGCCGCACGCCGATGGGCCGCCTCGGCGCGCCGGAGGACATCGCCGAGGCGATGGTGTTCCTGGCCTCGGACCGGGCGCGCTTCATCACCGGGATCACCGTGCCGGTCGACGGCGGCTACTGCGCCTTCGGGGCGCCGAGCGACGCCTTCGCGCTCGACGATCTCGATCCGCGGAATGGGTAGGGACACCATCATGAGCGTGCGAATCTTCGGGGCACCGCCGCGCTACCACCAGGGGCCGGGCGCGATCCACGGCATTGGCGGCATCGCCCGGGTGCTCGCCGCCTCGGCCTGCGTGATCGTCGACGAGGGCGTGCGCGGGATCGTCGCCGAGCCGATCGCCGCGAGCCTGCGCGAGGCCGGCGTCGCGGCCCATCTCGTGCCGTTCTCGGGCGAGATCACCTACGCGGCGATCGAGGCGATCGTGGACGGGGTGCGCGTCGAGGCGCCGGGCCTCGTCGTCGCGGCGGGCGGCGGCAAGGCCCTCGACGTCGGCAAGGGCGTGGCCGAGCGGCTTCGCGTGCCGATCGTCACGGTCCCGACCATCGCGTCGAACGACGCACCGACCAGCGCCACCTACGCGGTCTACGACCACCACCACGTCATGGTCGCGGTCGACCGGATGAGCCGCAACCCCGACGCGGTCGTAGTCGACACCGCGCTGATCGCCCGGGCGCCGGCCCGGTTCCTGCGCGCCGGCATCGGCGACGCGATCACCAAGGCGTTCGAGGCGCGGGGTTGCAGGGCCGGCACCGGGATGACGCCGTTCGGCACCCGGCCGCTCCTGACCGGCGCCGCCATCGCGGAGGCCGGCTACGCCACCTTGCGCGCCCACGCCGCGGCCGCGCTCGCGGCGGTCGAGCGCCAGGAGGTCACGGAGGACGTCGAGGCCACGGTCGAGGCCTGCATCCTGATGAGCGGGCTCGGCTTCGAGAATGGCGGGCTGTCCCTCGCCCACGCGATGACGCGGGGCCTCGTCAAGGCGCGGGGCACCAAGGACGCGCCGCATGGCGAGCAGGTCGCCTACGCGGTGGTGGTCCAGCGCGCCGTCGAGCGCCACGCCGATTCCGAGATCCTCGACCTGATCGGCTTCCTGCGCGGGATCGGCCTGCCGGTCCGCCTCGCCGATCTCGGGTTGGAGAGCGCATCGCCCGAGGAGATCGACGGCATCGCCCGCCTGACGATGACGGCGCCGCACATCCCCAACCTCCTCTTCCCGATCACGGCGGACGACGTCGCCGCCGGCATGCGGCGGGTCGAGGCGCTGGCGGCACGGGGCACGGCGTGATGGAGCGCGCCCTCCCCGACAACGGCTTTGCCCCGCTCTCCCTCGACGACCTGCGCGAGATGGCGCGGGTCAACCGCCTCGACGTCGCCGCCATGTTCATGGCCGCCGGCAACGGCCATTTCGGCTCGTGCTACTCCTGCACCGAGATCGTCACCGCCCTGTACTTCGCGGTGATGCGGGTCGACGCGGCCCGGCCGGACTGGCCCGATCGCGACCGCTTCGTGCTCGGCAAGGGCCACGCCGCCCCGACGCTCTACTCGGCGCTGATCCGGCGCGGCTTCATCCCGGAGGCGTGGATCGCCGAATACGAGACGAAGGTCGGCGCCAGGCTCGCGACCCACCCGTCGCGCCGCTATCAGCCGGGCGTCGATTCCTCGCAAGGGGCGCTCGGCCACGGCCTGTCGAATGCCTGCGGCATGGCGCTGGCGGGCCGCCTCGACGGGCGCGACTACCGCGTCTACGCGGTGCTCGGCGACGGCGAGCTGCACGAGGGCTCGGTCTGGGAGGCCGCGGCCTTCGCGCCCAAGCACCGCCTCGACAACCTCGTCGCCATCGTCGACCGCAACGGCCTGTGCGTCGACGGGCGGGCCGACGAGGTGCTGCCGCTCGAACCCCTCGCCGACCGCTGGCAGGGCTTCGGCTGGGACGTGGTCGAGGCCGACGGGCACGACCTCCCGACCCTCGTGCCGCTCCTCGACGTGCCGCGCTTCGGCGGCAGCGGACGGCCCCGGGTGGTGATCGCCCACACGGTCAAGGGCCGCGGCGTCTCCTTCATGGAGGACATCCGCAGCTGGCACGCCGACATGGTCTCGCCGGCCCAGTACGTGGCGCTTCAGGACGAGTTGCAGGAGGTGCTGCGATGAGCCTGCTCGATCATCCCGATCGGCTACACGAGCATGTCGCGGTCTTCCGGGCCGCCCATCCGCGCGCCGACATCCGCGCCCGGTTCGGCGCGAGCGTCACGGCGCTCCTGGACCGGCGGCCCGAGGCCGTCGCAATCACCGCCGACCTGATGCACGCGACCGGTCTCGCCGGGCTCAAGGAGCGCCATCCCGACCGCCTGATCAACGTCGGCATCGCCGAGCAGAACCTGACCGGCGTCGCGGCCGGGCTCGCCGCCTGCGGCAAGCTGCCGGTCGTCTGCGGCTACGCCGCCTTCCTCACCCTGCGGGCGGTGGAGCAGGCGAAGGTCGATTGCGCCTATAACGAGCTGAAGGTGATCCTCTGCGGCCTCGCCAGCGGCCTGAGCTACGGCGTCGGCGGCCCGACCCACCAGACCTACGAGGACGTCGCGATCATGCGGGCGATCCCGAACATGGTCGTGGTGGCGCCCTCCGACCCTGTCGAGCTCGACCACGCGCTCCAGGCGGCGGCCGAGCATCCGGCGGGAACGCCGATCTACCTGCGGCTCGGCCGCGGGCCCGAGCACGTGGTCACCCGGCCCGGCGACCCGTTCGCGATCGGGCGCGCGGCCCGCCTGACGGAGGGGCGCGACGTCTGCCTCGTCGCCCACGGCGCGATGGTCATGGAGGCCCTGCTCGCCGCCGACCTGCTCCGGGCGGAGGGGATCGCCGCGGAGGTCCTGAACATGCACACGGTCAAGCCGATCGACTGCGAGGCGATCCTGGCGGCGGCGGACCACGTGCGCGCGATGGTGGTGGTGGAGGAGCACAGCGTGATCGGCGGCCTCGGCGCGGCGGTGCTCGAGGTGCTGGAGCGCGGCCACGCCTTTCCGGTGCTGCGCATCGGCATCGAGGACGCCTATCCGCCGATCGGCCCGACGCCGGAGCTGCGCGAGGCTTTGGGCCTTAGCGGACCGCGGATTGCCGCGCGGGTGCGGGACCTGCTGTAGCGTCGCGCCGGAGGAAGTAAACCTAGGCGTGATCGCGGATGAACGCCGTGAGCAGCCGGGCGACCTGCTCCGGCTGCTCCTGCTGGACCCAGTGCCCGGCCCCGTCGACGAGATGGAAGCCGGTCATGCGCGTGCAGGCGCGGTCCCGCATGGCCTCGACCGCGCCCGGGATCTGGTAGACGCCCCAATCGCTCTTGCCCGAGATGAAGCAGGCCGGCACGTCGATGGTGCGGCCGGCGAAGGGGTGAAGGTCGGCCACGCAGTCCGGGTCGGTGTAGCGGCGATAGCCCTGCAAGCCGCCCTGGAAGCCGGTGCGGGTATACTCCGTCACGTACACGTCAAGCTCGTCCTCCGTCAGCCACGCGCACGCCCTGACCTGCTCCTCGGACGGCATCTCGGGGGCGACCGTGGCGGCCATGCCCCGGTCCCGTTCCATCACGTAGTAGGTCGGAAGCCGCGCCAGATCCTCGGCCGCGCGCGAGGCGAGCGGGTGGGGATCGTTGTCCGCCCAGTCGGCGCTCTTCGCGTGATAGTAGGCGCGCAAGACATCCCGCAGCCCCTGGGGGGCCTGGAGCAGGTCGTCGTTCGCCTCGCGCGTCCGGTACCAGCGCTGATAGAACTTGCGCGGGCGCGCCAGAGCGGCCAGCTCCGCGTCGAGGGCGTCGTCGCTCTGCGCGGGCGAGAGAGGGTCCGCCCCCTCGGCGCTCAGGGGAAGCGTGGGCGGTCCGGCGAACGGTGCGCTCATCATCACGACCGAGCGGAAGACATCCGGCCGGAGGAGCGCGCACCACGCCGCGGCCGGCGAACCGGCATCGTGCCCGACCACGCAGTCGACCTGCTCGCGCCCCAGGGCGGCGGCGAGGGTGAGCGTGTCGGTGACGACGTTCGGGAAGCCGAAGGGATGGGTGCTGGCGTCGTAGGACGGGTCCCAGCCCGTCGTCCTTCCGTAGCCGCGCTGGTCGGCGGCGACGACGTGGAACCCGGCCTGCGCCAGCGGCAGCATGATCTTGCGCCAGCTATAGGCCAGTTCCGGGAAGCCGTGCAGCAGCATCACGAGCGGCCGGTCGGCCGTCTCGAAGCCCGCCTCCAGCAGGTGGACGATCAATCCGTTGATGCCCGGCACCAGCCGCGACCGGATCCCCGCGGGAAGGGCGCCTGCTCCGTAGGGCGCAGGCCCGGCGCCGCCGGAGACATCGCGGTGATTCGTCTGATCCGGAGGTCGCATGGGTGTGACGCCTGTAATGGGATGTGCGCTCGGGGAGACGACGGTCCGAAGGGACCTTCTCCCACTCAGTGGAAATGCGTCCCGCCATTGATGTCGAAGATCGCCCCCGACGCGTAGCCGGCGCCGGCGCCGCACAGGAACACCGCGGTCGCGGCGATCTCGTCCGGCCGCGCCATGCGCCGGAGCGGATAGGCCTGCGGGTCGTAGCCCTTGCCGGCGGTCATCGCGGTCTCGACCGGGCCCGGGGCGATGCCGTTCACCAGCACCCCGTGCGGCGCGCCCTGGCGCGACAGCCAGCGGACGAAGGCGTGGAGGCCGCCCTTCGAGAAGGCGTAGTGCGGCCCGGAGCGGATCCCGCCCATCCAGCCGGCGACCGAGCCGCACAGGACGATGCGCCCCTCCCCCGCCGCGACCATGCTGGGCAGGAAGGCGCGGGCGAGGTTGATCGGTCCCTTGACGTTCGCCCGGATGACGGCGTCGAGCGCCTCGTCCCAGTCCGCGGCCATCCAATCGTCGGCGGGGGCGATGGCAGCGGTGTCGATCAGGCCGTAGACCGGGCCGACCTCTGCGGCGAACGCCGTCACTGCCTGCCGGCAGCCGGTATCGAGGCTGTGGATCGCGGCGCGTCCGGCTACGTCGGCGCCGATGCGGTCGCGGATGTCTTCGGCAGGGAGCCGGTCGGCGAGCACCAGCCTCGCCCCTTGCGCTGCACAGAGCCGTGCCGTGGCGCTGCCAATGCCGCCGGCCGCGCCCGTGATCGCGATCAGGCGGCCGGTCAGGTCGAAGGGCGAGGCTGTCGGAGCGGTCATGATGCGTCGTCCTGCCGGTCAACGGGCCGGCCGAAGGCCGCCATAGGTCGTGAGGTGCGAGCCTGCGAGCCAGCCCGCATCGACCGGCAGGTTGATGCCGGTGATGGCCGCGGCGTCGTCCGAGAGCAGGAAGGCCACGCCGTGGCCGATCTCGGCGGGCTCGACGAGGCGGCCGAGGGCCGCCGCGTCGATGAGGAGGCGGGGATCGCGCTGGCCGCGGTCGATCGCGGCCTGGAGCGGCGGCGTCGCGACGTAGCCCGGCGAGACCGCGTTCACCCGCACGCCCGAGCGGCCCCATTCGGCGGCGAGGCAGGCCGCCATGTGCACCACCGCCGCCTTCGAGGGCGCGTAGGCGTGGAGCGGCGCCGTGCGCCAGGCGGTGACCGAGCCGGTGATCACGATGCCGCCGCGGCCGCGCTGCGCCATCCGGGTCCCGGCGGTCAGGCACGAGACGTAGACCCCGCGCAGGTTGACCGCGATGATGCGGTCGAACTCGGCCATCGGCAGGTCCTCCGGCCGGCCCCCGGGCTGGATCAGCCCGGCATTGGCGACGAGGGCCTCGACGGGGCCGATCCGCCCCTCGATCTCCGCGAAGGCCGCCTCCGTCGCCGCCTCGTCCACCACGTCGAAGGGCACCGCCTCGGCGCCGATCGGTCCGGCCGCCTCGCGGGCGCGGGCGGCGTCGATGTCGGAGATGACCGTGCGCCAGCCGCGCCCGGCCAGCACGCCGGCGACGGCGAGACCGATCCCGCTCGCGCCGCCGGTCACCAGGGCGACCCGGCCGCGTCCGTCGTTGCGTTCCAAGTTCCGGCGCTCCAAGTCCTGGCGTTCCATGTCCATCTCCCATTCGGTCGGTCGCGGCGGTCCGCGGGCGATCACACCGCGAGGTAGCGCTGCGTGATCGCCGTATTGCCGCGAAGCTCCGCGATCGGCGCGCGGTAGACGACCTGCCCCTTGTCGACGATCGTCGCGTGGGTGGCGATGTCGAGGCAGAAATGCATGTTCTGCTCGGCGAGCAGGATCGTGACGCCCATGCCGCGCAGGGTGCGGATCAGCCCGCCGATCGCCTGGACGATGATCGGCGCCAGGCCCTCGCTTGGCTCGTCGAGGAGCAGCACGTCGGGATTGCCCATCAGGGCGCGGGCGATGGTGAGCATCTGCTGCTCGCCGCCCGAGAGGCGCCCGGCCTGGCGGGTGCGCATGCCGGCGAGGATCGGGAAGACCTCGTAGATGCGCGTCAGGGTCCAGTGGGCCTCGCCCTGCCGTCCGCGCTTCGCCGCGACGATCAGGTTGTCCTCGACGCTGTGCTCGGGAAAGACCTGCCGGTCCTCCGGCACGTAGCCGATGCCGGCCCGGGCGATGCGGTAGGGCGCCCTCCCCGAAACGGTCTCGCCGGAGAGCCGAACTTCGCCGCGCCGGGGCGGGACGAGGCCGGCGATCGCCTTGAAGGTGGTGCTCTTGCCGGCGCCGTTGCGGCCGAGGAGAGCCATCGTCTGGCCCTTCTCGACGGTGAGGTCGAGGTTGAACAGGATCTGGCTCGCTCCGTAATAGACGTCGGCGCCGCGGATCTCGAGCATCGGGGTCGTCATGCTCACGCCTCCCCGACCGTCTCGGACAGGCGGTGATCGGTGCCGAGATAGGCGTCGATCACGTCCTTGTTGCGCCGGATCTCGTCCGGGGTGCCCTGCGCCAGGACCGCGCCGTATTTGAGGACGTGGATCGTCTGCGCGATCTTGAAGACGATATCCACGTCGTGCTCGATGAACAGCATGGTCATGCCGGTGACCTGCCACAGGCTGTGGACCTTGCCGATCATGCGCCAGCGCTCCTCCGGGCCCATGCCGGCGGTGGGCTCGTCGAGGAGCAGCATCTTCGGGTCCATCGCCAGGGCGAGCCCGATATCGAGGAGCTTCTGGTCGCCGTGCGAGAGGTTGGCCGAGACAGTGTCCGCTTTCGGGGAGAGGCCCATGAGGTCCATGATCTCGTCCGCCCTTCGGCCGGCCGCCGCGACGGGAAAGCGCGCGAACACCTTGGCCGAGCCGCGCCGGTGCGAGACTACCGCGGCGGTCAGCGCCTCGCGCACGGTGAGGCTCGGGAACAGGGAGGCGACCTGGAAGGCCCGCGCCATGCCGCGGCGCACCACCTCCAGGCTCGACAGCCCGACGATGTCGGTGCCGTCGAACACCACCCGGCCCTCGTCCGGCCGGACATGGCCGGAGATCAGGTTGAAGAACGTGGTCTTGCCGGCCCCGTTCGGCCCGATGATCGCCGTCAGCGAGCCGGAGGGGAAGTCGATCGAGACGTCCCGGGTGGCGCGCACGCCGCCGAACGACTTCGAGAGGTGCTCGACGCGCAGCATCACACCCCCCTGCTGTCGAGGGCGCCGTCCGGGAGGGGCGCAGGCGCGGCGCTTTCGGGCGCGGGCTCGGCCGCCGCGGCCCGGCGGGCGCGGCGGTTCCGCAATCCGTCATAGACGACGTCGGCGAGGCCGCGGCGCAGGCCGAGGACGATGACGAGGATGACGGTGCCGAGCACCAGGCCGTGATGCTCGGTGTAGATCGTCACGAAGTGGTTGAGGGTCTGGAGCAGCAGCGTGCCGACGAGGGGCCCGAGGAAGATCGTCGTGCCGCCGAGCATGATCATGAAGATCGCCTCGCCCGAGGTCGTCCAGAAGGCGAATTCCGGGTAGGCGCCGGAGACGAACAGGGCGAGGATCAGCCCGCCGACGCTCGCCATCGCCGCCGCGAAGACGAAGATGCCGAGCTTCATCGCGGTGACGTCGACGCCCAGAAAGTTGGCCCGGACCGGGTTGTCGCGGATCATCCGCAGCGTGTAGCCGAAGGGCGATTGCGACACCTGCCGCATCGCCAGGATGCAGAGGACGAACACCACCGCGCAGGCGCCGTAGAGCACGCGGGCGTCGTTGAGGTCGAGGCCGAGGACAGGCGGCCGCGGGATGCCGCCGCGCAGGCCCTGGTCGCCGCCGGTCAGGCTCACCCAGGTCACGATGACGCTGTGGATGAACATCTGGAAGGCGAGGGTGATGAAGGAGAAGTAGATCTCCTTCAGCCGCACGCAGATCGCCCCGATGACGAGGGCGACGAGCGCGGTGCCGCCGATGGCCGCCAGCATGGCGAGCGGGATCGAGACCCGGCCGGTCTGCATCAGGATCCCGAACGCGTAGGCGCCGGTGGCGAAATAGGCGGCGTGCCCGAACGACACCAGGCCGGTGAGCCCGACGAGCAGGTTCAGCGACATCGCCAGGAGCCCGTAGGCGAAGAAGTAGATCAGGAAGTCGCGCAAAGCCGGGGCCGGGAAGACCATCGGCAGGACGAGAAACAGGGCGAGGGCCGCGACGGCGACCGCGACGTCGCGCAGGAGACCGGAGCGCGAGAGACCGGCGGGCAAGAGACCGGAGAGCATGTCAGGCGGCCTCCCGGCCGAGCAGGCCGCTCGGCTTGACGACGAGGACCAGAGCCATCAGGGCGAACATCAGCCCGTCGACGAAGAGCGGGAAGCCGATCGCCCCGAAGGCGCGGGTGAAGCCGATGAGCAGGGCGGCGAGGAAGGCCCCGGCGATCGACCCCATGCCGCCGATCACCGTGACGATGAAGCTCTCGATCAGGATCGAGACGCCCATGCCGGGGGTGAGCGTCCGGATCGGCGCCGCAAGCGCGCCGGCAAGCCCCGCGAGCAGGCTGCCGAGGCCGAACACGCCCGCGTAGAGCAGCGTGGTGTTGATGCCGAGCGCGCCGACCATCTGCGGGTTGATGGCAAGAGCGCGCACGATCTTGCCGAGCCGCGTCCGGTTGATGCCGAGCCAGAGGACGAGGCCCGCCGCGAGGGCGACCCCGACCATGAACAGGTAGTAGCCCGGCACGAAGCCGCCGGCGATCTCCACCGGCGGCAGCGCGAACACGTCGGGCATGCCCATCATGCGGTACTCGCCGCCGTAGAGAATTTTTACGCCGTCATCGAGGATCAGGATCATCGCGTAGCAGACGAGGAGCTGCATCAGGATGTCCCGGCCGTAGACCCGGCTCATCACCAGGCGCTCGAACGCCATGCCGAACAGCCCGACCCCGATCGCGCCGGCCGCCATCGCGGCGAGGAAGCTCCCGGTCAGCGCGTAGGCGGTGAAGGCGAAGTAGGCGCCCATCATGTAGAAGGCGCCGTGGGTGAAATTGATGATGCCGAGCACCCCGAAGATCAGGGACAGGCCCGAGGTGACGAGGAACAACAGCATCCCGACGATCAACCCGGTCGAGACCTGGGTGACCGCACAGGATGCCGAGGACAGGCAGTCGACGAGGGCCTCGAGGTTCAAGGCGTGTCTCCCCGGGGGCAGGAGGGGGGGAAGGCTCGGCGCGGAGCCCGCTTGATCGGCTTTTCGTCGATCGACCCGGCACGCGGGCCGATATCTCTCCGCGTCATCCCGGGGCTCGCCTGAAAGGCGAGAACCCGGGATCCATAACCGCTGACGATGCCGGAGAAGGCGACCGGCGTTCCGCGTTGTCCTGAACCGTCGGCGGTTATGGATCCCGGGTTCCACTTTCGCGGCCCCGGGATAACGCAGAGGGTTTCAATTTGGTGGGCCAGCCCGAGCCGCGCTCAGGCGTAGCCCTTGCTTTTCTTCCACTGCGTCTCGAGCTCGACGATCTTGCCCCAGTCGACGTCCGAAAAATCCTCGACAAAGGGGGCTTTCGGCACGGTGCGGCCCCAGGCGACGGGGTAGCCGATGATCGTGTGGTCGCTGTCGCGCATGGTGATCGCGTCGCCGACCGCGAAGGGGGCGGGTATCGCCATGCCCTTCAGCGCGGAAGCGAGCGCCGTGCCCTCGGTGCGGCCATTGGTGCGCTTGAGCGCCTCGGCGATGAACAGGCAGCCGAGATAGACCTGCCAGGCCCAGTTGGTCGGCTCGTGGCCGGCGATCTTGGCGAAGGCGTCGGCGAAGGCGGCGTTGGCGGGCTTGTCCGGGTAGTTGCGGTTGTAGCGGTAGGCGGTGTTGAGCCCCGGCGGCAGCTGCTTGATCGCGGTCAGCACTGGCGGGTCGCCGAGGCCGCCGGAGAACATCGTGGTGGTGTTGAACAGGCGGTAGAGGTTGCTCTGCTCGATGAAGGCGACGAGGTCGCCGCCCCACAACGCCGAATAGACCGCCTGCGGCTTCGTCTGCAGGATCTTGGTGATGCTCTCGGTGTAGTCGGGGGCAAAGAGCTTCGGCCAGACCTGATCGACGGTCTCGATCGAGGGCTCGAACATCTTGGCGAATTCGAGGAACTCGGCGGTGTTGTCGCGGCCGTAGGCGTAGTCGGGCGAGCACGTCATCCAGCGCTTGAGCCCCTTCTGCTTGGCGATCCGCGCCGCGTAGGTGCCGCCCGCGACTGCGTCGTGGATGCCCTGGCGGGCGCAGCGGAAGGCGGTCTTGACGTGCAGCTTCGGGTCGGCGGAGAGCGAGGAGGTCTCCGAGCAGGTGTGCAGGCACAGGACCGGCAGGTCGCGGATCACCTCGTGCACCGCGAAGGCCCCGGACGAGGCCTCGCCGTCGATGATGATCTCGCAGCCGTCGTTGTTGATGAGGTCGCGGGTCACCTTGGCGGCCTCGTCGGGCCGGCCCTTGGAATCGCGGTCGATCAGCTCGAGGGTGCGGCCGTTGATGCCGCCGGCCTCGTTGATCTGCCGAAAGGCGAGCTGCGCCGCGGCCCGGCTCGACGTGCCGAGGATCGCGACCCGCCCCGACAGGATCGTCGGCATCCCGACCCGGATCGCCTTGGCCTGGGCGCCCGCGATATGCGGGAACCCCGTGACCGCGGCGCCGGCCGCCAGCCCGCCCAACACCTGCCGGCGCGATGGCGCGCGGCCGCTGACCGTGTTCGTGCCCATCCGGTTCCCGTCCCTGATCTTGCAACCCGGGCGTTTTCGCCCTGGGCCTGTGCCGGCGTCTTTTGTTTTTACTTGATGTCTGGTCCGTCGATCCTCCGGCATGGCCGGAGGCGAGTCAATCGATGCTTGGCTGAAACCTTCGGCTGAGACCGCCGTCGCTCTCCGACTGTCAGCGCAAGGCGAAGCCCTGGTAGCCCTCGGCGGCGACCCGCTCGCAGATGCCGCGGTAATGCGCCATGCCGCCGGCATAGGGCATGAACACCCGCGGCTTGCCCGGCACGTTGGCGCCCAGGTACCACGAGCTGCTCGCCATCGGCAGAAGCGTCGCCGAGGCCGCCCGGTTGACCTCCGTCCCCCACGATTCCGCCGCCTCCGCCTTCGCCTCGATCCGGTCGAGCCCGCGCTCGCGCAGGTGCGCGATGCAGTCGGCGATCCACTCGGCGTGCTGCTCGATCGCCACCGGCATGTTGGTCAGCACCGACGGGCTGCCCGGCCCGGTCATCGTGAACAGGTTCGGGAAGCCCGGCACCTGCAGGCCGAGATAGCTCTTCGGCCCCCCCGCCCACACGTCCTTGAGCCGGATGTCGTCGCACCCGCGGATGTCGAGGTTGAGCAAGGGGCCGGTCAGGGCGTCGAAGCCGGTGGCGAACACGATCACGTCGAGCGGATAGGTCGCGTCGGCGGTGCGTACGCCCTCCGGCACGATCGCCTCGATCGGCGCCTTCTTCAGGTCGACCAGGGTGACGTTGTCACGGTTGAAGGTCTCGAAATAGTGGGTGTCGATCGGCGGGCGCTTGGTCGCGAACAGGTGGTCGCGCGGCGTCAGCGCTTCCGCGGTCTCCGGGTCCGCGACGATGCTGCGGATCTTGGCGCGGATGAACTCCGAGGCGGTCTCGTTGGCCTTCGGGTCGAGCATGATGTCCCGGAAGACGGCGCGGAAGCGCAAGCCCCCGCGCTCCCAGGCCGTCTCGTAGATCGCCTGCCGCTCCTGCGGCGACACGTCGAAGGCGGAGCGGTCGTGGAAGTCGAACGGGTGGCCGTTCGGCGCCGCGCGGGCCTTCTCGCGCAACGCGGAGGAATTCTCGCGCACCCAGGATTTGAACTCGTCATCCATCGGTCCGTTGCGGGCCGGCACGCTGTAATTGGCGGTGCGCTGGAACACCGTGAGATGAGCCGCCTCGGCGGCGATCACCGGCGTCGCCTGGATGCCGGTCGAGCCGGTGCCGATCAGCCCGACGCGCTTGCCGGAAAAGTCGACGCCCTCGTGCGGCCAGCGGCCGGTATGGTACCAAGACCCCGAGAACGTCTCAAGGCCGGGGATGGCGGGCACGTTGGCGCTCGACAGGCAGCCGACGGCGGTGATCAGGAACTGCGCCTCGAAACGCTCGCCGGATTCCGTGGTCACCGTCCAGCGGTTCTGCGCCTCGTCGTAGACGGCGCCGGCGACGCGGGTATTGAGCTGGATGTCGCGCCGTAAGGAGAACCGGTCGGCGACGTGGTCGAGATAGCGGCGGATCTCGCCGTGCTCGGGGTAGCGCTCCGTCCAGTCCCACTCCTCTTCGAGTTCGCGCGAGAACGAGTAGGAATAGTAGTAGCTCTCGGAATCGCAGCGCGCACCGGGATAGCGGTTCCAGTACCAAGTGCCGCCGATGCCCTCGGCGGCCTCCAGCACCCGCACCGACAGGCCGAGCCGGTCGCGCAGCAGGTGCAACTGGTACAGACCGGAGAACCCGGCCCCGACGATGATCGCGTCGTAACGGTGCGGCCCGGCCTCGACGGTCTCCGCGCGCGGATTCCCCATGGCGTCCTCCCTGGTCGGACATAGCGCCCGGACATCCGGATGCGGTCCGTCTCGTTCGTGTGGCGAGGCCGATCCGCCGGCGTGGCGTGATCGCCGCTCTCAAGCATACAGCCGTCGGCCATGGCGTGGCCGCGTCATTCCGGCGTCGAGCGCCCGAGCGCCGATGAGGCCCGAGGCTAACGCGTTGCGGACGCGGCATCCATTTCCCATACTGCGAACCACATGTGAAAATTCTTCACACTGCGCCCGGGAGGCGAACGCCGATGAACCGCTTCGGGGAGATGCTGGTCTTCGTGCGGGCGGTGGAGGATGGCGGCTTCTCGGCCGCGGCGCGCAGCCTGACGATGACGCCCTCGGCGGTGAGCAAGCTGATCGGCCGCCTGGAGAGCCGGCTCGGCGTGGCACTGTTCAACCGGGCCTCCCGCACCGTCACGCTGACGGCGGAGGGCGAGGCGTTCTACACGTCGGCCCTGCGGGCGATCGAGGCGGTGGAGGACGCAGAGGCCTCGGTGCTCGGCGGCGGGGCGACGCAGGGCACGTTGCGCGTCCGCTCGATGCCGACCTTCGCCACCCATCAGCTCGCACCGCTGATCCCGGCCTTCCGCCGCCTGCATCCGGGCCTGCGGCTCGACTTCGTCCTCAGCATGGAGCCGGGCAACCTGCTCGACGGCGGCATCGACGTGGCGATCCATGTCGGCGAACTCGCCGATTCCTCCCTGGTCGCCCGGCGGTTCGCCAGCACGCGCTGGATCGTCTGCGCCTCGCCGGCCTACCTCGCGGCACGGGGAATGCCGCTTCGTCCGGAGGACCTGGCGACGCATGAATGCCTGAACTTCCCCTCGACCGCCCCCTGGAGCATCTGGAGCCTGCGCGACGAGGAGGGGGCGACGCGGCGGCTCAGGCCGGCGGGAAGCGTGGCGGCGAATACCGGACAGATGCTGCTGGCCATGGCCCGCTCCGGGGCCGGGATCGTCCGGCTGGCCGAATTCCACATCATCCACGACCTGCGCGCCGGCCGGCTGGTCGAGCTCTTCCCCGAGCGCCACAGCGGCGCCGAGGACCCGATCTACGCCCTCCATAACGGCAGGCGACATCTCAGCCCGCGGATCCGCGTCTTTCTGGATTTCCTGGAGATGTCCTTCTCCCGGCAGCCGCCGGCGTGGGAGAGAACCCTGGAGGAGCGGATGGCAGGGGCGCCCGGGATCCCGGCGCCGGCGGCGGACCGCATGGAACCCCTCCCCGTCGTCCCGGGGCTGCACGGCGCGGCCCGGGGTGACCGCTGACGATCGCGGATCGAGGCCGGCCTCGTTCCCGGCGAGCCGCTCAGAGCGTGGACCGCGCCGTCCGCGGGGCGCTCTCGCCGGTCGCCTGACCCGCCATCTCGGCACTGATCTCCTCGATCGTCATACGCCGGGTCATGGCACGACGGCGGAGGAACGCGAAGGCCTCGGCCTCGCTCATGGCGTGGCGGTTCATCATTCCGATGACGGCGCCGACCACGAGTCGCCGAGAGCGGATCCGGTCCTCGAGATGCGCGATCCGCCCTTCCGCGTCTCGCCGCCGCTGTCCCGTATGCAAGGCCAGGACGAGGGCCGTGTAGAGGCCCGTCGACCGCAGCGGCTTGACCAGGAAGGCGGCCGGGTCGTGGTCGAGCATTCCGCGCAGGCGACTCGGCGTCTCCGTTCCGACCAAAGCCACGACCGATGCCCCGCAAAACCGTTCGGCCTCCGCCGGCCCGGCCTCCGGGCCCGGATCGCGGTCGATGTCGACGATGACCACGTCCGCCTCGCCGCTCTCGACCAGCCGCGCGCCCATCCGAAGGAGTTGCCGATGCAGCAGGACGGCATCGCGCTCGTCCCCGACGAGCAGGCGGACACGGCATCCGCGGACGGTCGGGACAGCTGGGCGGGTCATTTGACCACGCGCAGGTAACGGGGGCGCTGCATGTTCGCCTCCTCGCGCGGATGCCGGCGGCCCGCGATGCCCGCCAGGTTGAGGGTCGAGAGGTAAGGGTCGGGCGCCATCGGTGCGGGTGCTTCCCAGAAGATCTCGAAACTGTTCCCGGGCATGGATCGTGCCAGCCGTGGGGTGGCGAAGCAATGATTGTTCCCCGGGTCGATCCAGACCGGCCCCTGGGGCGCCTCGAAGACGTGCCCGGCCGCCGCGTGGCGGACCGCCGCCGCCTCGACCGTCCCGGCACGCCGCACCGCGCGCGCGAGCAGCATCGCGGCGACATAGGTCCCCTGCCCGTCCACCGAGGGGCTGCTGTCGGGGCCGAACCGCGCCTTCCAGCGCGCCACGAAGGCGTGGTTTTCCGGGCGGTCGAGGCTCTCGAAATAGACCGACGAGGTGATGCAGCCGACGGACGCCTTCGGCCCGATGCGCCGGAGTTCCGGCTCGCACAGGCTGCAGCTCAGCATCGGGATCGCCGCGCCGGCGCGGGCCAGTGCCGCGTGCAGGGCCTGGACGAAGCGGTAGCTCGACTCGCCCACCAGGGTATTGAACACGACCGGCGGCCTGCGGGCCATGATCTCGTCCACCATGTGGGCGACGCCCGTCCCGCCGAGATCGAGCAGCCGCTCGGCCAGGATGCGGCCTCCCGCGGCACCGACGATCTCGCGCATGACCCGGTTGGTCTCCCAGGTCCACACGTAGTTCGAGCCGACGCAGAACACCTCGTCGGCCAGGGACTCGATCATGTAGCGGGCCAGCGGCACCACGTTGTGGTTCGGGGAGGCTCCGACATAGATGATCTGGTCGCTGCATTCGAAGCCCTCGTACCGGGCCGGATGCCACAACAGGCGCTCGGTCCGCTCGAACAGCGGCAGGACCTCCTTGCGGGAGGCCGAGGTGTAGCAGCCGATCACGTGATCGACGCCCTCGTGCCGGATGAGCGCGTCGCAGGCGTCGTGATAGGCGCTGACCTGGCCGCCCGGATCCCGCACCACCGGGACGAACCGGAAGTCGAAGGCCGGATCCTGCGCGATCTCCTCGATCGCCAGCAGCGCGCCGCACAGCATCTCCCGCCCCATCATGGCGTAGGGTCCGGTCTGGGAGAGGACGACGCCGACGGGGATGGCGGGCCGGCTGGAACGGCGTGCGGGCATGGTGGGGACGAGCCTGGGCTTTACCGGAAGCCTCCTCCCCGGCCCGGACCGGCGTCAAGATCCGGCGGAGGGAGGCCGGTGAAAAAAGCCGCCGTCCCCCGATTGACAGGCCGCCTGCCTTGACGACATGATCCTCATGCCAGCTTTGATCTCGCAACCGGAAAGTCTTTCCTCAGCCAGCCTCGTCTGAGGAAAGCGTCGTCAAAACGGATTTTCCGGTCCGATCCTGCGCGCGCCTAACACGATACAGCGGCAATGTTGCCATTCGAGGCCTCTCATCGGCCCCGGGTGGCTTTCGTCGTTGGCCGATACGGCCACCATCGCGTCGTCTTGCGCGAGGCCGCAGGCTGGGACGCGCCGCGCCGCATGCCGAGGGGAGAGACGCCGTGTCCGACGCAGACCTGCATGACTGCGAGCTTCTCGAGATCAGCCGGCGGATCGCCGCGCGGCAGGTCTCGTCCGTCGAGGCGACGGAAGCCCAGCTCGACCGCATCCGGCGCCTCGACGGGCAGCTCGGGGCTTACGCCTGCGTCATGGCCGAGAGCGCGCTCGCGGCCGCCCGCACCGCCGATGCGGAGCTGGCATCCGGCCGCAATCGCGGGCCCCTCCACGGCGTGCCCATCGCGGTGAAGGACCTGTGCTGGACGACCGACGCCCCCACCGCCGCCGGGATGACGATCTACCGCGACAACCGGCCCGGCGAGGACGCGACGGTGGTCAAGCGCCTGCGCGCCGCCGGTGCCGTCATCCTGGGCAAGCTCCAGCTCACGGAGGGCGCCTATGCCGACCACCATCCGGCGATCACGCCGCCGCGCAACCCCTGGGGGGCGGAGTTCTGGTCCGGGGCGTCGTCGAGCGGCTCGGGCGTCGCGACGGCTGCCGGCCTGTGCTACGGTTCCCTCGGCTCGGATACCGGCGGCTCGATCCGCTTTCCCTCGGCCGCCAACGGCGTCACCGGCCTCAAGCCGACCTGGGGCCGGGTCAGCCGCTACGGCGTGTTCGAGCTCGCCGCCACCCTCGACCATATCGGCCCGATGGCCCGCAGCGCCGCCGATTGCGGCGCGATCCTGGGCGTGATCGCGGGCGCCGATCCCGACGATCCGACCGCTGTCCCGCTGCCTGTGCCGGACTTCGCCGCTGCCCTCGATGGCGGCGTCGCGGGCCTGCGCCTCGGCGTCGACGCCGACTGGATCGGCCGCGACGTCGATCCGGTCGCCCACGCGGTGACGCAGGCGGCGATCGACGTGCTCACCGGGCTCGGCGCCAACATCGTTCCGGTCCGCTTCCCCGATCCGGACGACGTCATCCGCGACTGGTTCCCGCTCTGCGGGATCGAGACCGCGGTGGCGCACGAGGCGACCTATCCGGCGCGCAAGGACGAGTACGGGCCGGCCCTGGCCGGGCTCATCGAGCTCGGGCGGGCGCAATCCGGTCGGGACTACCAGAAGATCATCCTGCGGCGGGAGGCGTTCCGCGGCCGCGTGCGGGCGCTGTTCGAGGAGGTCGACCTGCTGGCGGTGCCGGTCCAGGCCTTCGCCGGCCCGACGCTCGCCAAGATGGCGACGCTCGGCGAGGATGCCGGCCTGATGAACGGGCTTCTGCGCTTCACCTGCCCGTTCGACATGACCGGCAGCCCCACCATCACGCTTCCGGGCGGCTTCACCGCGGCGGGGGCGCCGGTCGCCTTCCAGCTTGTCGGCCCGCATTTCGGCGAGGCCGCCCTGGTGCGGGCCGGCCACGCCTTCCAGGGTGCCACCGACTGGCACCGTCGCCACCCGACTCTCTCAAGGAGCGCGGCATGACGCAGGATCTCGACGCCTGGCTCGGCGGTTCGATCATGGCCCGCCGGGGCGTGGGCGGGGGCCGGGCGGGCGCCCGCCACGCCCTGACGGTGGCGGCGCAAGGGGGCTTCCACTACGTCTACGGCCCCTATGCCAAGCCCACCCTCACCATCGCGCCCGGCGACGTGGTGGCGGTGGAGACCGAGGACGCCTTCGGCGGCGTCATCACCCGCGAGAGCGACCGCCCGACCCAGCTCCTGAACTTCCCGTACCTGAACCCGCAGAGCGGCCCGATCGTCGTCGAGGGCGCCGAGAAGGGCGACTGCCTCGCTGTCTACATCCACGACGTGGAGGCGCGGGGGGCGCAGCCCGCCGGCACCACCTGCATCATGCCGGAATTCGGCGGCCTGGTGGGCAACGGCAACCTCCTCAACCCGCCGCTGCCCGAGCGGGTGCGCAAGATGCATGTCGACCGCGACGGCGTGCGCTGGAGCGACAGGATCACCCTGCCCTACGAGCCGTTCATCGGCACCATCGGGGTGTCGCCGGAGATCGAGGCGATCTCCTCGCTCCAGCCCGATTATCACGGCGGCAACATGGACCTGCCGGACGTCGCGCCCGGCGCCGTCATCTACCTGCCGGTCCATACCCCGGGCGGCTATCTCTATGTCGGCGATTGCCACGCCACCCAGGGCGACGGGGAATTATCGGGCGTCGCCATCGAGCAGCGCGCGACCGCGACGCTCCAGATCGACCTGATCAAGGGATGGAGCTTCCCCTGGCCGCGGCTGGAGACGCGGGACTTCATCATGACCATCGGCAGCGCCCGCCCGCTGGAGGACGCCGCCCGCATCGCCTATCGCGAGCTCGTGCGCTGGATGAGCAGCGAGTACGGCTTCGACGAGATCGACGCCTACATGCTCCTGAGCCAGGCCGGGCGGATGCGCCTGGGCAACATGGTCGACCCCAAATTCACGATGGGGGCCTCGATCCTGAAACGCTACCTGACGCCCTGACCCGGGCCGGCGACGGGCGCGGACGCGGCCGACCCCGGAGGTGCGCCGGGAGGCTTCGGCTCAAGCCCGCCTTCGAACCAAGCCCGTCGCAGCCGAGACCTCCCTTCATTCCCTTCTCAGCGAGGCCCGATCGCGCATGCCGTTCCTTCGTTCCCTTCTCGCCGGCACGGCCGCCCTGCTGCTGCTCGCCGGGCCGGTCCGGGCCGCCGACCCGATCAAGGTCGGGCTCCTGGAGGACATCTCCGGCGACCTCGCGGTGATCGGCCTGCCGAAGCTCCACGGCGCGCAGCTCGCCGTCGAGGAGATCAACAAGGCGGGCGGCGTCCTCGGCCGCCCGCTGGAGCTGATCCACCTCGACCCGCAGGGCGACAATGCCCGCTACCAGGAATTCGGGCGCCGGCTGCTCAACCGCGACAAGGTGGACGTGCTGTTCGGCGGCATCACCTCCGCGTCGCGCGAGGCCCTGCGGCCCGTCGTCAACCGCACCAAGGTCCCGTACTTCTACACCAACCAGTACGAGGGCGGCGTCTGCGACGCCAACATGGTCAGCATGGGGGCGGTGCCCGAGCAGCAATTCTCGACCCTGATCCCGTGGATGGTCGAGAAGTTCGGCAAGAAGGTCTACGTCATCGCCGCGGACTACAATTTCGGCCAGATCTCGGCCGAGTGGAACCGCACGCTGATGAAGAAGCTCGGCGGCGAGGTCGTCGGCGAGGAGTTCATCCCGCTCGGCGTGTCGCAGTTCGCCCAGACCATCCAGAACATCCAGAAGGCCAAACCCGACTGGCTGCTGACGATCAATGTCGGGGCGGCACAGGATTCGTTCTTCGAGCAGGCCGCCGCCGCCAAGCTCAATCTGCCGATGGGCTCCTCGATCAAGATCATGCTCGGTTTCGAGCACAAGCGCTTCGCGCCGCCGGCCCTCAACAACATGCACGCCACGGCGAACTGGTTCGAAGAGCTCGACACGCCCGCAGCCAATGATTTCAAGGCGCGGTGGAAGGCCAAGTTCCCGAACGAGACCTACATCAACGACATGGGCTACAACGCCTATGCCGGCCTCTTCATGTACCGGATGCTGGCCGAGCGGGCGAAATCGCTGAAGCTCGACGACCTGCGCAAGGTCATGGCGGCGGGCGACGCCTGCATCGAGGCGCCCGAGGGCAAGGTCTGCATCGATCCCAAGAGCCAGCACACCTCGCACCACATGCGCCTCGTCTCGGTCGGGCCGAAGCACGAGGTCACGGTCGACAAGGATTACGGCACGATCCAGCCCTACTGGCTCGGCGAGATCGGCTGCGATCTCACCAAAAAGAACGACAAGGAACAATACACGCCGGACAATCTGCCGAAAAAATAACTCTACTCGCCACCGGCTCCCGAGGCCCGGACCTGAGAGACTGTTTGACCGGTCGGCAGTCACTTATCCCATCCACACCCTCATCCTGAGGTGCCGGAGCGCAGCGAAGGCCTCGAAGGAGGCCTCCAGAAGACTATGAGAGAACTGGAGGCCTCCTTCGAGGCCGCTACGCGGCACCTCAGGATGAGGTTGTGGGTGGGATGTAAAAGCGTCTCACGACGCAATCCTCGCGCGTCAAACAAGCTTAGAGAGAACCAGCGTGATCGCGGAACTGTTCTCGCTCTTTTACCAGTTCGCCGACGTTTTCGCATTTCTGATCCTGTCGGCGGCGGGCTTGGCCATCGTCTTCGGCATGATGGGCGTCATCAACATGGCGCATGGCGAATTCATCATGTGCGGCGCCTACGTCACGGTGGCGCTCGCCCATGCGGGCGTGCCGCTGCCGCTGGCCCAGGCCTGCGCCACCGCCGTCGCGGGCCTCGTCGGCGTCGCCGTCGAGATCGCCATCGTGCGCAAGCTCTACCGCCGCCCCCTCGACTCGCTGCTCGCGACCTGGGGCCTGAGCCTGATCGTCACCCAGGGGCTGCTCCTCGTGCTCGGCTCGTCGATGCCGGGGATCGGCACCCCGCCGGGCAGCTTCGCGGTCGGCCCCTACACCTTCTCGACCTACCGCCTCGTCCTGTTCGGCGGCGCGCTCGCCGTCTTGGGCGCGATCTACGTGGTGTTCATGCGCACCCGCTTCGGGGTCCATGCCCGGGCGACGATGCAGAACGCCGACATGGCGCGGGCGCTCGGGGTGCGGGTCGGCCGCGTCTACGCGATCAGCTTCGGGTTCGGCGCGGCCCTCGCCGGGTTCTGCGGCGCGCTCTACGCCCCCACGATGACGCTGATCCCCACCATGGGGGCGACCTTCGTGGTCGAGAGCTTCGTCACCGTGGTGGTGGGCGGGGCCAACGTCCTGCTCGGCACCGCCCCGGCCGGCGTTCTCCTGGCGGCCATCCGCATGGGGCTCAACGCCGCCTACGGCCAGATCATCGGCCAGATCGGCATGCTGGTCGCCGTCATCCTCATCATCCGCGTCCTGCCGGAGGGGCTGTCGAGCCTCCTGGTCCGGCGCGCCGGCTAGAGCGCTTCACGATCGCGCGGCAATCGCGAAGCGCTCTAGTCTTTGAATTTCCTGCATACCTTCGACGAACCGGTAGCCCGTTCGTCGACAGATGCTCTGGTGATCGGGAGCCGCGATGCTGCACCTCCTCAACGGACCGCAGACCTTCGGGCGCGGCAGGGCCTTCTGGGGCGCCGCCGCCGCCGTACTCGCGGCCGCCCTCGTCTACCCGGCCTTCGCCGATTCGTACGACGTCGGCAATTTCGCCTACTTCCTGATCTGGCTGTTCATGGCGCTGGGTCTCGGCCTGATGTGGGGCTACGGCGGGATGCTGTCCTTCGGGCAGACCTTCTTCTTCGGCATCGGCGGCTACGGCTACGGGGTGCTCGCGATCAATCTCGGCGGAGGCGGCGCGACCTTCGCGGCCCTCGCCCTCGCCGTGGTGCTGGCGATGCTGGCGGCCCTGGTGCTCGGCTACTTCATGATCTGGGGCGGCGTCGGCGGGGTGTTCTTCGGCATCGTGACGCTGTCGGCCACCCTGGTCCTCGCCTTCTTCCTCGGCCAGACCGCCGGGCCGGAATGGCGCATCGGGACGGCGCGGCTCAACGGCTTCAACGGCATGAAGGGCATGGACCCGCTGACGCTGCCCTGGGACGGCGAGGACCTCGTCCTGGAGGGCACGCTGCTCTATTACGGCCTCCTGGCGCTGCTCGTCGCGGTCTATCTCGGGCTGCGCCTGCTGCTCAATTCCCGCTTCGGCCACACCCTGGTGGCGATCCGCGAGGATGCGCAGCGCGCCGAGCTGCTCGGCTACGACGCCCGCAAGTACCAGCTCGCCACCTTCGCCCTCGGCAGCGGGCTCGCCGGCCTGAGCGGCGGGCTCTACACCGCCTGGGGCCAGTTCATCACCCCGTCGAGCATCGGCCTGCCGGCCGCCGCCATGCCGATCATCTGGGTGGCGTTCTCCGGACGCAGCGACGTGACCGCGACGCTGGTCGGCTCGTTCCTGCTCCTGTTCGGCTTCCAGACCCTCACGGTCTACAGCCAGCAGCTCGCCCTGGTGCTCATGGGCGGGCTGCTGCTCGGCACCGTCATGCTGGCGCCGCAGGGCCTGATCCTCGGCCTCGTCGAGCTGCTCCGCCGCAAGCCGATGACGGGCCGGGCCTCGCGCGCGCTGCCCTCCGCCCGCCCGAACGAGGTCTAGGCGATGCCGATCCTGGAGCTGCAGGGCGTCACCAAGCGCTTCGGCGGCCTGACCGCCGTCGCCGATGTCGACCTCGCCGTCGAGGCGGGGGAGATCCACTGCCTGATCGGCCCGAACGGCGCGGGCAAGAGCACCCTGTTCAAGCTCATCGTCGGTACCTACCAGCCCAGCGCCGGCGAGATCCGGTTCCAGGGGGCGACAGTGACCCGCGAAAAGCCCTTCGCGCGGGTCAACCGGGGCATGAGCATCAAGATGCAGGCGCCGCGGGTGTTCAAGGAACTTCCGGTCCGCCAGAACATCCACGTGGCGCTCCAGCACCGCCATGCCGGGCCAGCGCTGGCCCGCGAGGAGGAGCGACTCCTCACCCTGCTCGGCCTCGCCGCGGAGGCGGCCAAGCCCGCCGGCCTGCTGGCCCACGGCCAGCAGCAATGGCTGGAGATCGGCATGGCGCTGGCGCTCGATCCGGCCCTGCTGCTCCTCGACGAGCCGACGGCGGGCCTCTCGCCCGAGGAGACGCACCGCACCGGCGAGCTGATCCAGTCGCTCAACCGGGGTGGCATGACCGTTCTGGTGGTGGAGCACGACATGGCGTTCATCCGGCAGGTGGCCCAGCGCGTCACCGTCCTCCATCTCGGCCGCACCTTCGCGCGCGGCGCGCTCGCCGAGGTCGTGGCGGATCCGCGGGTCGCCGAGATCTATCTCGGGCATCAGGAATCGGAGGAGCCGCATGGGCGGTGAGGCGCTGCTGCAGGTCTCCGGACTCTGGGCCCATTACGGCGGCACGCCGATCCTGCAGGGCGTCGATCTCGCGGTGGGCCGCGGCGAGATCGTCAGCATCATCGGGCGCAACGGCGTCGGCAAGACGACGACGATGCGCTGCCTGATCGGGCTGATCCGGGCCTCGCAGGGCATGATCCGGCTCGACGGGCGGGACCTCGCCGGGTTGCCGGCCGAGGCGAGGGCGCGCCTCGGGGTCGGCTACATCCCGCAGGGGCGCGACGTGTTCCCGCGCCTCACGGTCGCCGAGAACCTCGCCGTGGGCCTGCTCATCGGCGGCCCGGCCGGGCGCAAGCTCACCGACCTCGTCTACGGCTACTTCCCGCGGCTGGCCGAGCGCCGCGGGCAGCTCGCCGGCACGATGTCGGGCGGCGAGCAGCAGCAGCTCGCCATCGGGCGGGCACTGGTCGGGAACCCGACCCTGATGCTCCTCGACGAGCCGTCGGAAGGCGTGCAGCCGTCGATCGTCCAGATGATCGGCCGGGTCCTGCGCGCGGTCCGGGACGAGCTCGGCACCACGATCGTCTTCGTGGAGCAGAACCTCGACACGATTCTGTCGGTCGCCGAGCGCTGCTACGTCATGGAGAAGGGCCGGGTGACGGCCGATCTCGGCCGCGACGCCCTCACGGCCGACACCGTGCGCCGGCACCTGCTGATTTGACGGGACGATCCCTCCGGGGGGTCGCTCCCCGCCCGATCCCGCGGACGCTTCCCGTCCGCAGCGCCGACGAAGAACCGGGACCGTCGGCGCGGGCCAGCGACCGAGGCCGGATACGAACGAGCGGGAGGACGCCATGCCAACACCCCTTCACGACGAGACGCTTCTCTCGATCGCCGAGCGGATCCGCCGGCGCGAGGTCACGTCGCTCGCGGTCACGCAGGCGCAGCTCGACAGGATCGCCGCCCTCGACGGCCGCTATCGCAGCTACGCGACGGTGACGCGCGACCATGCCCTCGCGCGCGCCGAGCGGGCGGACCGCGAGACGGCCTCAGGGATCAGCCGGGGGCCGCTCCACGGCGTGCCCGTGGCGGTCAAGGACCTCTGCGACACGACCTTCGCGCCGACGGCGGCCGGCGGGACCCTGCGCCGGGATCACGTCCCGGCGGCCGACGCGACCGTCGTCGCGCGTCTCGAGCAGGGCGGGGCGGTGATCCTCGGCAAGCTGTCGATGACCGAGGGGGCCTATACCAGCCACCACCCGGACAATCCCGGCCCGCTCAATCCGTGGAGCCGCGACCACTGGGTCGGCTCCTCGTCCACCGGGTCGGGGGCCGCCACGGCGGCACGGCTGTGCTACGCCTCCCTCGGCTCGGATACCGGCGGGTCGATCCGGTTCCCCTCCGCCACCTGCGGGCTGACCGGCCTCAAGCCGACCTGGGGCCGGGTGAGCCGCCACGGCATCTTCCCGCTGGCGGCATCGCTCGACCATGTCGGCCCGATGGCCCGCTCGGCGGCCGACGCTGCGGCGGTGCTCGGCGTGATCGCGGGAGCCGACCCGGCCGACCCGACCGCCCTCCAGGCTCCCGTGGATTCCTATCTCGACGCCGTCGGCCGGCCGATCCGCGGGATCACGGTCGGCATAGACCGCCGCTTCGTGTCGGAGGGGATCGACCCGGAGGTCGTCGCGGCCCTCGACGCGGTCGAGGCGGTGTTGCGCGCGTGCGGCGCCCGCATCCGCGAGATCGCCTTTCCGCCGACCGACCGGCTGGTCCGCGGCTGGATCCCGTTCTGCTCGGTGGAGACGGCGCTCGCCCACCAGGACAGCTACCCGCTTCACCGGGACGCCTACGGCCCGGATCTCGCAGCCCTCATCGACCAGGGACGGAGCGTCACCGGCGCGGAGCTCGGCGCCATCTTCCACGAGCGGCTGGCCTTCGCCGGCGCGCTCGCCGCCCTCTTCGAGGAGGTCGACCTGATCCTGGTGCCGACCATGCCGGTGCCGATCCCGAGCCTGTCCCGGATGAGCGAGTACGGGCAGGATCCGGAGGTCCTGCTGCGCATCCTGCGCTTCACGGCGCCGTTCAACTTCTCCGGGACGCCGACCATCACGCTGCCGGCCGGGATCGACGCGGCCGGATTGCCGCTCAGCGTCCAGCTGGCCGGCCGCCCCCTGTCCGAGGCCCTGCTCTGCCAGGCCGGGCACGCCTTCCAGCAGGTGACGGACTGGCACACCCGCCGCCCGCCGGGCCTGCCGTAAACCGCGGGCGTGAACCGCCCCGTGCTTCCCGGAGGCTCCAACTTTGAAGAGGATGGAGCCTCGAGGCCGCGAACAGCCCCGTTCGCCCCGAGGAGCAGCGTCGAACAGGGCGCCCCGCTCCCGGGTTCCAGGGCCGGTGGCTGCGATCCATCTCATACGGTCGTTCCGTGGTGGCGGTTCGAGTGTCCCCTCGGGGCCGCGGCGCGGATCGCACGGGAGGCTCGGAAGGTCCGGCGGGGTCGATCCCGGGCCCGTCATCGTCGCCGATGCGCCGCTTCCGCCCTCGTCCAGCGTCGCCGTTCCGGACATTCCGGATTAAACGATGCTCTCGCGCGTCATCTCATCGACGCCCTCACGCCACGGAGCATCTGTGAGCATCGGACTGATCGCCCTGCTGGACGATGTCGCAGCCCTCACCAAAGCGGCCGCGGCCTCCCTCGACGACATCGCCGGGCAGGCCAGCAAGGCGGGCGCCAAGGCCGCCGGGGTCGTCATCGACGATGCCGCGGTCACGCCGCGCTACGTCGTCGGCTTCGCGGCCGACCGGGAACTGCCCATCGTCGGTCGGATCGCGGCGGGCTCCCTGCGCAACAAGCTCTTGATCCTGCTGCCGGGCGCGCTCGCGCTCAGCGCCGTGGCTCCCTGGGCGATCACCCCGCTGCTGATGCTGGGCGGCGCCTATCTCTGCTATGAGGGCACCGAGAAGGTCTACGAGGCCCTCGTCCCCCACCAGGCTCATGCCCACGAGGAGCAACTCGGAGCCGGCACAGGGGAAGACCGGACGCTGGAAGACCGACGCGTCGCGAGCGCGATCAAGACCGACTTCATCCTCTCCGCGGAGATCATGGCGATCACCCTCGCCGCCATCCCGGAGGGGAGCTTCTGGATGCGGGCCGCCGTTCTGGCGATCGTGGCCGTGGGCATCACAGCGGCCGTCTACGGCGCCGTCGCCCTGATCGTGAAGGCCGACGATGCGGGCCTCGCCCTGTCCGGCAATGCCTCGCCCTCCCCTCTCGGACGCCTCAGCCGGGGCGTCGGACGCGCCGTGGTCAAGGGCATGCCCGGTCTGCTCAAGCTGCTGGGCGTCGTCGGCACGGCCGCGATGATCTGGGTGGGCGGCGGCATCCTGATCCATGGATTGGAGGGCTACGGCCTGTCGGGTCCGGCCCATGCGATCCACGGCGCAGCCACGCACATCGCGGCGCTGCTTCCGGCGGCCGGGGGGTTGGTGGAGTGGCTGGTCACGGCCACGGCTTCAGGGCTCGTCGGTCTGGCTGTCGGCGGCCTCCTGATCCCGATCACCGGCTTCGTTCTGGTGCCGGCCTGGCAGAGCCTCGGGCGATCGCGCCGTCGCACAGCTTGAGGCGCGACCTCCGGCTGAGTTGATCCGCTCCGGGTTCCCGCAGGGTGAACCGCTCCGGGTTTGTCGGAGGTCGGGTCCGCACGCGCAGCAACAGCGTTCCTTCGATGCCCGCCCGCCAGCGATACTGCTCGGCGAAGGCCCCCATCGACATCGGCGAGTTCGGGCACCGGCGAGTTCGGGCACCGGTGCACCGATCACCAGCCGTAAGGCGGCGGATTCGCGTTCGCCGAGCCACGGGTCACGCCGGCAGAATTCGGAGCGCCTGCCGCGGATGCCCCGCCTGAGCGCCCCCCCGTCGGAAGGGCGTCGGTCAGGTAGCGTGCGCGGTCGAGGCCGTTGCCCGTCGGCCGCGGAATCGCCGGGATCGCGCGGCCGGACGGAGCGGGATCGATTGGCACGAGGTAGGCGGGCGCTGCGGTGGTCTGGGGGGCCGGTGTTGGGGGAGCCATCACGAGGGTGCGGCTGGCATTGACCATCACGCCCGGGCTTGGCGGCGGGACGGCCGCCGATCGCTCCACGGCGGCGGGGCTCGCCGGCTCGACCGCCGGGGGCACCGGCCTCGCTCTCCTGGGATGGCTTGCGCGAGCCACCGTGGTCGAGCCCGGGACCGCGCCGATCCGCAAGCCGGAGAGGTCGGCGAGGAGCACCTCGGCCGGAGTGGCCCGGCGATAGCAGTGCTGCACGCGCAGCGACGCCGTGATGGGGCCGACGATCGCACCGCGACCCAGCTCCACCCTCTGGAGCGCGTCGATCCATTGCCACGCATAGGCGCAGCGGTCGCTGACGGCGACGCCGAGGCGGCCATAGGCGTTGTGCACGGGACGCCGGACGATGCGGTAGAGGTTGCCGTCCTCGAGGGTCGCGAGTTCGGCGGCGATGCCGCCGCGGCTCGGCTTCTGCACCTGCGAATCGTCCCAGGCGCGGCCCGACTGGAGCACCAGGTCGATCCGGCCGCGGGATTGCCCGAGCACGATCCGCTGCCGGAGGCCCGCGCTCGTGCGCGTCTCCTGGACGGAGGCGACCGGGCCGCGGTTCGGCAGGCTGACGAGGGGCGCGTCGCGGCCCTGATCGGCGGAGGTGAAGGCGGCCTCGAAATGCGGTCCGGTCCGGCGGGCGGCGGCGGTCTGGCAGGCGCCGAGCAGGCCGAGGCCGAGGAGCACGCAAGCGCCCCGCAGGAGCGTCCCCGCCCGGGACGGTCCGCGGCTTTCGGCGAAGAGGGAGGTCGATCGGATCATCGGTCCTGTCCCGGCATCCTGGTGTCGTTGCGGCCGAGCCCGGCGGTGTCGAAGGGCCCGAACCGGTCGCCGTCGCGCGGCTGGATCGGCCGGGGCGCGCCGACGAGGGCGCCCAGATCGGCCTGCGCGAGCGTCCCGATCGCCGGGGCCGGCGGGCCGGCCTGGAGGCTCGCCCGGTCGATGCCGTTCCAGCCCGGCAGGAGGCTGAAGCCGTACTGCTCGTAGGGCATCGCCCCCACGCCCACGACCCGCCGGGCGACGAGCGGCGGTGCGCCTTGCGTCTCGCGCAGGTACTCGCCGTCGCGCGGGCGGGCGAGCCGCTGCGACCCCTCGCCGAGCCGCAGCGGGTTGTCCGCGGCCACGGCGATGGGGAACTCGCCGCGGGCGACCGCCGGCGGCCTGGCGCGGATGGCGGCCGCCGCGCGGGGCTTGGGCACCGGGCGGGGCGCTGCAACGACCTGCTGGACCGCCGGCGCCGGGCCGCAAGGGCCCGTCTCCCGCGCCTGCGGGTCGGGCTCCGCGAAGACCAAGTTGACGACCTTCGGGAACAGGCCGTCGTAGCGGTTGACGATCTCCAGGGAGTCGCGGGTCCGCTTCAGGCGGGACAGGCTGAGCGCGTAGCCGAGGACCGAGGATTCCCGCGGCCGCCAGCTCACCGCCCGCTGGAACCACTCGGCCGCCGTCTCGAACTGGCAGGCGTTGTAGGCGTACCAGCCGAGGGCCTGGGCGCCCTCCGCGGCGCTCGTCGCCAGGACGACCTTGGCGTAGCGGTCGAGCCGGTCGGGCTCCACCGGCGCGGCGGGTCCCTCGCCGAGGCGCCGCTCCATCATGTCGAGGTAGAGGGCGAGGTTGGTCACGGAGGGACCGCGCCAGGCGAAGGCGACGTCCTCGGCCTCGCGGTCCTGGCCCATGTCGCGCAGCGAGAGGGCGAGGCCGGTAGCGATCGCCGCGTCGCCGCCGCGGGCCATCGCCGCCTTGAACCAGTCCAGCGCCTCGCGGAACTGGCGGCGGTGATAGGCGTACCAGCCGAGCAGGCCGATCTGGGACGGCTCGCCGACCCGGCGCACCTGGGCGGCGAGGGCAGCGAGGTCGGCCGGCTCGATCCGCTCGACGGTCTCGCCGTGGAGCAGCGCCACGATGCGGGCCCGGGTCACGTCCAGACGGATGGCCTGGAACGCGTCGCTCCCGTCGGCGCCCGTGCGCCCGAGCGCGAGCAGCGGCTCGACCTGCGCCATCGGCATCACCGCCATCGCCTTCTGCACCGTGGCGAGGCGCAAGGGAGCGTCGGTCTGCTCGGTGAGGAGCGTCCGGTAGAGCGCCGCCGCCCGGGCGAGGTCGCCGGTGCGGGCATAGGCCTCCGCGAGCGTCCAGGCGATGTCGATGTCGAGGTTGCGCAGCGTCTCGGGCGAGGCCTTCACCCGGGCGATGATCTCGTCCCAGTCCCCGTCCCGGGCCGCCGCGCGGGCGGCGCTGCGCAGGGTCCCCCGGTTCAGCTTCTGGGCGAGATCCTCCGAGGGCTGCCAGCCCGGATCGATCGACTGGCGCACGCCGATCGCCGTGCGCAGCTCGTCGAAGCGGCCGGCGGTGAAGAGATCCCACATCGGGGCCTCCTCGGGCGGGCTCGGCTTCAGGGTGTCGAGGTCGGCCGGGACGGTCCAGGCCGGGTGGCGCCGGCGCAGCCGCGCGATCTCCATCTGGACGCGCTCGCTCTGGCGCTGCGAGGCGTAGTAGCGCAGCGCGCTCTCGTCGACGATCTCAGCCCCGGTCCCGGCGGTGTCGGGCGTGTCGAGGATGACCGGGGCGCGGCGCTCGTTGAGCTGGAGGACGCCGGTGCGGACCGGAGCCGGCTGCGCCGCCGCCGGCGTCCCCCAGCCGAGTGTCCCCCATCCGAGCCCGGCCGCGAGGGCGATCAGGCACGCCCCGGCATTCAGCCGCGGTGTCAGCGCCCGAGACATGCGCGGTACCTCGTATTCGCGGCCGTCAGGGCCAGCAGGTGCAGTGTGGCGGGGTAGTAGTTCTCGTTCGGCGCGAGCTCGACGAGCCCGCCCGGCAGGGGCGTGCCGGAGACCGCGCAGGCCGCGAGCGCCGGGATCATCGCGTAGCCCGGCTCGGCCAGGCGCCCGGCGACGCCGTTGCCGGCGAGGTCGACGATCGGCAGCCCGGCCGGGTCGGGCTCGGCCCAGAGCGCCAGGAACGGCTGGTAGGCGCGGCGCTCCGTGACCCCGGCCATCGCGAGGTAGAGCGGGATCCGGACGGCGTTGTAGGCGAATTGGGGCGCGAAGCCCGCGGCGGGCCGGGGCTGGCCGCCGCGCATCGCGATCCACTCGCTCGGCAGCTGCGCGTCCCCGAACCGGGCCCGCACGACGAGGTCCTGGCCCGCCGCCGCGACGCGGCCCCACTCGAATTCCGGCGCGACGGCGGCGAGCCGCGGGAAGGCCGGGAAGATCCAGTAGGAGAGGTTCACCACCGGACCGTCGGGCCGGTCCTCGGCGGAGAAGCCGTTCATGGCGGGCAGCAGGAGCGGCGCGCCCTCGGCGCGGAACAGGATCGTGCGCCGGCCGATATCGACGGCGATCCGGCGGGCGGCGAGGCGGTAGCCCTCGTCCGACCAGGCCGCCGCGGCCTCGACGAGGGCCCAGGCGACCAGGACGTCCCCGTCGGTGGCGTTGTTCGTGTCGGCGATGGCGGGCCGCTTGTCCGGCTCCCAGCGCCAGGCGAGGAGGGAATCCTCGCGCACCATCAGGTTGGCGCGGGTCCAGTCCCAGATCCGCTGGAAGGCGTCGCGGTCGCCGGCGGCGACGGCGAGCAGCATGCCGTAGCCCTGGCCCTCGCTGTGGCTGATCCGTCCGTTGCCGGTATCGACGACGCGGCCTTGCGCGGTGACGAAGCGGGCCTTGTAGCTCCGCCAGGCCGCCGCGTTGCCGAGGCTGCCCAGCAGCGGCGAGGTCTCGGCGGAGGCCGGCGCGGCGGGGACTTCCGCCGCCGGCGCGGCACCCGGGCCCTGGCTCATCGGCGCCTGCGCGGCGGCCGGCCCGAAGGGCAGCGCCATAAGGAGCATCGCCGCGAGCGTGCGGGAGAACGATCCGATCACAGGCTCTCCTCCTTGCCGGCGTCGCGGCCGGGCCGGCGGGCATTCGGGTTGGGGCGCCCGACGTCGCGCAGCATCGCCGAGGTGCTGAGGCCGAGGCCGATCGCCGCCGCGAAGACGAGCAGGGCGTAGGCGGACGGGTTGGTGGAGAACCAGCCCGCCACGACGAGGCGCAGGTTCTCGAACGACATCCGGTCGCTGCCGAGGAAGCGCGCGCGCTTGGCCTCGTGGATGCCAAGCGTGCCGTCATTGGCGTCGAGGGTGACGACGCGGCCCTCGACCCGGTTCCAGATCGACGGGGTCGTGAGGCAGGTCACGGAGGCCTGCAGGTTGGCGGCGTTCGGGGCCGTGACCACGGTCAGGAGGCTGCCCGCATCGCTGCCGGACAGGCCCTGCCCGACGATCAGCGAGGCCTGCGCCCCGACCTCGATCTCGGGCTCCCGGACCTGGTCCCCGGCCCAGGCCGAGGCCGCCGAGAGGCCCGACCGCAGAGCCGCGCCGAGGCGTGCGACGGCGACGGAGACCTGGTCGGCGAAGGCGCTCTGCGGCCGCAGGCCGCCGTTCCAGCCGGCCGGGAAGTCGCGCTCCTCCGCCTCGGCGGCGTCGGTCCGCGCCCGCCGGGGCGCGATGACCGCCGGGCGCGGACCGACGGCCGGGAGGGCGCAGGCCGGCGGCAGGTTGTTGCGCAGCCGGTTGATGCTCGCCCCGTCCATCACCACCGGGCGCTGGCTCGGCTCGCCGAGGGGCGCCGCCGCGGCGCGGCCCTGCCAGATCTGGCGGATCTGGTCGGGGTTCAGGCCGACGCTGCGCAGGACCTCGGGCTCGAGGGCGCGGGCGGGGGCGACGACCAGGGTCGGCGCGCGCCGGTCCAGGATGCGGTCGTTGGCGAGCTCGAAGTCGATCGGCCGCCTCGCGGACAGGGCCATCTGCACCGCGATCGTCGCGGCGGCGGCCATCGACTCGCGGTCCGGCGTCGGGACGACGAGCCGGGGACGCGCGTCCGGCGCGGTCCGGGGCAGGCCGCCACCGAGCGTCGCCGCGAGGTCCGGCGCGCGCAGGGCGCGGGCGAGGCGCGGGGCCACCAGGGTCGAGCGGTCGAGGAGCAGGAAGCGCTGGCGCGCCGTGCCCTCCTCGCAGACCCGGTCCGATCCGGTCGGCAGGAGCGCGCGGATGTCGACCCGGTTGCGCCCGGGGCGCCAGCGGCTCAGCGGCAGGGCGACCGCCTCGCCCCGGAAGGCGTCGCCGCCGGCACGCGCCAGGGGCACGCTCGCGACGTTGCGGCCGTTGACGTCGACCACGATCTGCGCGCCGACCTCCAGGCCCGCGGCGTAGCCGCCGGACAGTTCGAGGACGGCCTTGTCGTAATCCGCCGGGACGAAATCCGTCGGCAGGGTCACCTCGAAGCCGGTGCGGAACAGGCGGCCGGAGAAGTCCCGGTTCTGCAGGCCGAGATCGGAGAAGCGGAGGCGCTCGCCGCCCTGGAGGGGCAGGCCGCGGGATAGGGCCAGCGCCTGCAGGCCCTGCGGGCTGCCCCCCGGATCGCGGTTCGCGGTGCCGGCCACGATCCTCTGGGCGGCTTCGATGTCGGCCGGCTCGTCGCCCGTCACGACGAGCCGGGCGGCGCGGTCGCCCTGGGCCGGCTGGAACACGAGCGGCTGCGCGCCGGGGGCGGCGAGGTCACCGTCGGGCCGGCCGGCGACGATGTCTAGACCGGCCGGCCCGCCGGGCTCCGTCGCGAATTCCACCGCGACCTGGCCGAAGCCGCCGGCGAGCGCCACCCGCTGGACGAGGCCGATCAGGCGCTCGAAGGTGGCGAAGGTCGGGCGCCCCTTGAGGATGACGCGGACCGGCACGATGCCCCGGCCGTCGGGGGCGATGGCCGGCAGGTCGCGCAGGGAGGTCGCGCCCGCGCCGCCCGCCGGCGCCACGAGGCCGGTCCAGGCGGGGTCGATCTGGGTCCACAGCTCGTAGGTGGCATCAAGCGAGCAATCGACCCGGTGCCGCTGCACCCCGGCGATCGCGACGGCGTTGTAGCCGGGCTTCAGAAGGTCGGCGGGGATGTCGAACTCGATGATCCGGATCGCGCCCGGCGCCTTGATCTCGCTGCGGCCGACGGCGACGCCGTTGATCGTGGCGGTGAGGAACGAGGCGTCGGGCACCACCGAGATCGCCGCGAGGTAGCCGATGCGCAGGCGCAGCCGCTCGCGGGCCTGCCCCTCCGTGAGGTAGACGGGCCATTGCAGGCCGCTCTCCTCGCCGGTGAGCCGCAGGGGCGTCGTCAGGGCCTGGAACGGCCGCTGCGGCGCGGCCGCCGGCACTGGGTTGCGGTCGGGCGCGGCAGGACGTGACCTCGCCTCGGGCCGGGCCTCGGGCGCGCCCGCCTCGGGCATCGACAGGACCTGGGGGGCGCCGCGGCCGAGGAAGCTCTGCGCGCCGGCCGGCGTGGCGGCGGCGATGAGCAGGGCCGTCAGCGTCGGCACGAGGCGGCTTGATGCGGCGGACATGGTCGGGCTCGGATTCCGGAAGAGTGAGCTGATCGGAGGAAGGCTCAGCCGGCGCTGCCGGCCTGGGGCGTCAGCGGGTCGGACGACCGCCGTCCCCGCTCGGTCGCGGCGGGGGCGTGCTTGATCTCGGTCACGAGGTGGCGCCAGCTCGAGGCCGCGGGCTCGGGCGCCTGCGCCGCCTTCGGGCGAGGCGTGCGGCGCGAAGGCGCCGCCTGGGCTGGCGCCGCGCCCGCCTCGGCCATCCGCGCCGCGCGCCCCGCCATCAGGCAGGAGAGCGCCCGGACGGGTCCCACGAGCCCCCAGAGGACGAACTGCACCGTGCCCGAGAGGATGTCCTTGTGGGTGCGGCGGCGCTGCTGGAAGCGGACCATCGCGTCGGCGTCGCCGTACATGAGGTCGGCCAGCACGACGTAGCTTCCGGGGGTCATCGTCTCGAAGACCAGCTCGCACACCGTCTCGTCGCCCGCCCCCGCGATGCCGGTGACGCGCACCGGGATCGCCGGGGCGTGGCCCAGGAGCGGCAGGCCGGCCTGCGGCGCGAGGGAGAGGCTGCCGAGCGCCCCGTCGCTGCTGCGGCGCATCGGAACCACGGCATCCATCCGGATCCGGCAGCGGGCGCTGGAGATGCGCTCGACCGTCACGTCGATGGCCATGCCGTTGAGGTTCAGCACCCCGGGCCGGTCGACCGCCAGGGAGGGGGCGGCCTCGGTCTGGCGCCGCTCGGCCGCGACGCCGAGCGCGGCCCCCGCGGTGATCAGGTTGAACAGGTTCCACATCCCGACGACCAGCATCAGGTTGGTCACGCCGGGCTCGAACAGGTACCGATAGGCCGAGATGCCCATCGTGACGAACAGCACCGCGAAGACGATGACGTAGGGCAGCGCCAGGGGCGACAGCTGGTCGTGGTCGAGGGTGATGTTCTTGGCCGTCACCTTGAACGTCGGCTTGCGCGGCGCGAGGATGACCGAGGCCGTCGCCTTGATCAGGAACAGGCCCTGGACGTACTCGTACAGCTCCGAGACGAAGGGCCAGCGCACCCGTCCATACAGGTAGTTCTGCATCATCAGGTTCACCACGATGTAGGTCGCGGTGTAGGCGATCGCCTCGTCGACGTTGGCGACGACGATCTTCATGTCGAACAGGATGTAGAGGAGCGGCGCAATCATGAAGACCAGTCGCGGCAGCGGAAACAGCCAGAACGTCATGCTGGACATGTAGCAGAGCCGCTGCAGCGGCTTCAGGCCGCCCTTGAAGAGCGGGTTCTTCAGGATCATGATCTGCATCATGCCCTGGCACCAGCGCGAGCGCTGACCGATGAAGTCCGACAGCGTCTCGGGCTGGAGGCCGGCGATCAGCGGCTTGTCGACGTAGATGCTGGTCCAGCCGCGGGAATGCAGCTCGAAGGCGGTCTCGCAATCCTCCGTGATGGTGATGCCGGAGAACCCGCCCGCCTCCTCGAGCGCCGCGCGCCGCAGCAGGGCCGCCGAGCCGCAGAAGAACGAGCCGTTCCACTTGTCGAGCCCGCACTGGCCCACCGCGTAGAACATCTCGTTCTCCGACGGCATCCGGTCGAAGGTCTTGAGGTTGCGCTCGATCGGGTCGGGATTGAGGAAGGCGTGCGGCGTCTGGACCAGGAACAGTTTCGGGTCGGCGCCGAAATGGCCGATCGTGTCGCGCAGGAACGAGCGGAACGGCACGTGGTCGGCATCGAGCACCACGACGATCTTGCCGACCGAGTGGCGCAGGCCGTTATTGAGGTTTCCGGCCTTGGCGTGCTGGTTGCGCGCGCGGGTGAGATAGGAGACGCCGAGATCGGCGCACAGGGCCTGCAGCACCGTGCGGCGCGCCCGCGCCTCTTCCGCCTTGTGCGGGTCGGAATCGGCGCATTTCTGGTCCGTCCCGCCGTCGTCGAGGAGCCAGACGGTGAGCTTGCCCGCCGGGTAGTCGAGGGACTTCGCCGCCGCCAGCGTCGTCGCCAGGATGTGCCGGTCCTCGTTGTAGCTCGGCACGAAGATGTCGACCGTGGGCAGGTCGTCGTCCTCGTCCTGCGGCGCCGGTCCGCGCCGGATCGGGTCGGCGTTGATCACCAGGCTGATCGCCAGGATGTAGAAGCAGTACAATTCGGCGCCGAGCAGGATCGTGCCGGCGACGAAGCCGAGGGGATCGCTGACCGGCGGCAGCGTGCTCGACACGCGCCAGTACATGTAGCGCAGCACGACGAGGCTGCCGATGGCGAGGAAGGTCAGCCGGCCGGTCCGGCCCTTCGCCAGCGGCCAGAGCAGCAGCATCAGGACGATCGCCCCGAGGCTCATCTCCAGCTGCACGGTCGGCCCGAGGGGCTGGGCCAGCAGCAGCAGGATCAGGGCGGCGCTGGCGAGCCAGGCGGCGCGCGCGAGGAAAGGGGGCATCCGGCCGCTCCGGGAGAGGTGGAAGGTCGTGAGAGGGGGCGTGGAGGGAGAGGGCTGTCGCGGCCCGCGTCAGAACGCGATCCGGCCGTCGACGCTGGTGTAGTAGCCGCCCTTGCGGACCCGGTCGTAGGAATAGCCGGCCCCGAAGGAGAACTTCATCGGCCCGACCGCGAAACCGGTCACATGGCCGCCCGCGCGCCAGCCGTTGAAGAAGTTGTCGCCGAGCAGCGTCCCTTCCGGGCCGACGAACACCCCGGGCGCGACGGCGAAGCCGGCGCGGAAGCGGGCGTAATAGGCGTTGAACAGCGTCGAGTAGGAGGCGTTGACGGCGACGAGCGTGTTCTCCGTCGGGTTGGCGTAGAAGTCCGCCGCGACCTTGACGCCGAGGCCGGTCCCGACGACCGGATTGCCCGGATCGAGGATCGACAGCTCGTTGCTGCGCACGTTCATGCCGATGTAGCCGGCGAGCGCCGCCTGCTGCCAGATCCACTCGTAGCCGAGCAGGACCGTGCCCTCCTGCTGGACCCCGGTGACCGTCTGGCGGACCGCAGCGCCCGGATAGGAGTAGGTCCCGGCGACGCCCTGGAGGCGCACGCGCAGGCCGCTCTGCAGGAGGGTGTCGACCGGCGCGATGGTCGCCGTGAGCGAGCCGAAGGCGGAGTTGTTCGTGGTCACGGTCGAGCCGGCATCGACGGCGACGATCCACTCGTCGCGGTCGACCTCCCGTTCCACGCCCGTGTACCAGTCGGCCGCGATGCTGGCCGTCGGCTCCAGAGCGAGCAATCCCAAGAGAACCGAAGATTTCGGCAACCAGTCCAACACCGCTGACCCCCAGAAAGTCACGCGTTTTCGCGTGTTATAGGAAAATTTGTCCCATTTTATGGTTAATTTATCGTTAGCTACGCTGCGACATCATCGTCGATGCGCTCGATACTGGTCTCGGCGAGCCGCCGCATCGGGCCGTCGCCCCGCTCCTCCCGGCCGTGCGCGACACGTCCGGCGGGTGTGCCGGACAGCGCATGACCGGCGATCTCGCGGCTCAACGCGTAGACCCTCGCGGTCTCCGGGGCGCCGAGCGTCGCGACACGGAACGCCAGCCAGCGTCCGGCGGTCCGCCCGGTCCCGGGGCGGGTCGCCACGATCACGTCGCGGAGGCTGCCGCGCTCCGCCGCGACGGCATCGAGGGCGCCTTCGAGGGCGGCCCGGTCCGCGGGCCGGAGATGGGCGAGGACGTCGCCGAGCGCGCAGGCGCGCTCCGGCACCGAACCCGCGGCCGCGCCGTCGCCGTCGGTCCAGACGACCTGGCCCGTCGACCGGTCGATCTCCCAGCAGGTCGAGCCGGACAGGGTGCGGATGGCCCGGATGCGATCCTGGCTGCGGGCGAGCGCGATGCGCTTCTCCCGGAGCAGGCGCTCGTAGCCCTCGCTCCGGTCGATCGCGGCGCGCAGGGCCTCGGTCAGCCGCAGGAGGTCGCGCGTCACCGGTCGCACCACCGGACGGCGCGTCTCCTCCCGGCGACAGAGCGCTTCGGCGTCGGCGATCGCCCGGGTGAGCCGCCCGCCCAGGACCCAGCCGGCGGCTCCGGCGAGCCCCATGGCGGCCGCCAGCAGGAGGAGCGGGGGGAGCCCGGCGGCTCCGGCTTGCGCGTCGGGCGAGCGAACCGCCACCAGCCACCCGGGCCCGCCGCGCTCCAGACCGCCGACGGGCGCCGTGACTTCCGGGCCGCCGGTCTCAGGGCCGGAGCGGTGCAGGGCCCGGCCGGTGCCGTTGAGGACCGTGACGGACAGAGTGCGCCCGGCCTCGGGAAGGGTCCGTCGCGCCGCAGCGACCACGGTGTCGGCCCATTCCGGCGTGAGCTGGACGGCGACGACGCCCAGGCTCGGCTGCGCCCCGACCGGGGCCGACACGATGACATTGCGGGGAAGCCTGACGCCGGCCCGGCTGCCCTCGGCCGCCTCGCCAACGATGCCTCCGACGAGAGCCTTGGCGAACCACGGGCTTCCGGAGAGGTCGGACCCGACGATTCGCCCGCGGGCAGTGGCCCGGACGCGTCCCGCCCGGTCGGCGAAGAGGACGTCCGCATAATCCGGATGGAGTTGCAGCCACTTGGCCAGCAGGCCGTCGGTCGCTGCCGCGTCAGCACCCTGGATGGCCAGGCTCTCAGCGACGATGCTCACGTCCTGGCTCACGGCGAGCAGCGCGCTCTCGAGCCGCTCCGCCAGGACGATCGCACTCTGGTGCGCAGTGAGCCCACGTCCCGGCTGCCCATCCGTCGCCGCGCCGGTGAGGACGGCCATGCCGCCCAGCCCGGATGCGCAGACGAGGAGGAGCGTGAGCAGGCTGCGCACCGACGTGAAGAGGCAAGGGCCCATCGTCTCTCTGGATGGCTGGGACTGGGTGGAGAGGTTCGAGACCCAAACTTGTTAGAGCACTAACTGAGCAGATCATGGTTAACGATTAGTTAATGCGAGTCGTCGCGACAATGCGGAGCAAGTTCATTGCAACGCGAAATATTCGACCTGACAAATGAAGGCAAATTGATCAAATTTTGATCACGAATAGGATATAAAGCAAAGAGCCAATGATAAGCCGTCGATTAGAGAGCAGAAAAGCGTCAAATTTCTGCCGAAAACTCAACCGTAGCGATGGCGCCCCCGCGCGAGATGGGGCCGCCTGTTGCGGTCGCAGCCGGGCTCGATGCGAGCGCTGCAGCCTCCACGGCCACCATGGCGACGTCGCGAGCCCCTTACGGTCGCCGTGCGACACGGTCCACGACACTGGCGTAGAGCGAAGGTTCAGCGCGGCTGAGACTCCTCGATCAGCCAACCCGCTTCCGCTTCGTCGGACAATGCTTGCGCGGCGATGCCCCTCCTCCCGTCGAATCCCGGGCCGATCGGCCCCCCGGCGGTCACGATGCTGTTCGTGGCGCGCCGCGGCGCGAGGTTCCGGTTGTCGTTCACGGCGGGCTCCCGGTCGTGGGGCACGGCGCAGTCGACGGGGTTGTGCGGCGGGCCGCGCGCAAGCCCCGCCGCCCTGACACGTCAGGGCGAAACGGCTCGGACAAGCCTCCCCCGAAACGGCGGCATTCGGACTGTCGACGCCGGAAAATTCCGGGTCGGCGCGAGATTTTGCACGCGTCCTGCCCGTTGCGATGCGGCACTCGATCCGCCCCAAACCGTCGACCCAACCCCGCCCGCTTCGATCTGGGAGCAGGCCTCTGGCATGGCCCAGGTTCGTGATCGCCAGGTCGGCTCGGTGATCATGGGGGTGGCCGCACGCTGCTATCCCGGCACGCCGCGCACCGACCTCCAAGGGAGGCTTATCTCGCGTTGGCTCTTACGCAGAAGCCGTGGAATACTTCATCGGAGCAAGGGAGCGCTGCAGAATGCTGGATCAGCCTAAGGCGACGGCAAAGGTCAGCGAACCTCCCCGGCATATCCTTCCGACCGCCAGCACAATGATCGGAATCAGCACGACGCTGATCGGGCTTGTGAAACTGTTCGAGACGCATGGCGGTCCGAGCCAGGTGGATCAATACGCCGGCGTCGCGGCCGTGCTCTTCCTGTTCAGCGCTGTCACGTCCTACATCGCGGTCCGCATGGAGAGGCGGCCGAGGCTCGCACGCCTGTGCGAGCAAATCGCCGACAACCTGTTCCTGATTGGTCTCGTCACCATCACGGGTATCGCGGTGTTCTTCGCTTACGAGGTGATCTGACGATTCGATGGTCGTCGTGCGCCACCGCACCACATAACGATTCGTCGTGAGGCACACCATCCACACGCGATCACCGACGGCTACGAGATCTCGCAACGCCCGCCGACAGCATTCGCCTGGGAGGCTCGCATGGTCACGTCGAACGAGAGCGCTTCACGATCGCGTTGCAATCGCGGAGCTCTCTAGGCACGCCGGAGTTCCCCATGCCGAAGACCATCACAGCCGATTTCCCGTCGCGAGCGGCACGACGCCCGAGCGCGTGGTGGCGCGTCATCGCGCACCCCCGGCGGCTTCCACCTTGCGCATGACCCCGTGCAGCGTCGTCGCGTAGGACGGATCGGTGGCGTAGCCAGCAGCGGCGACGGCGGAGGCGAAGGCGTAGGGATCGCTCGTGAGGAAGGCCTTGGCGTAGCGCTTGGTGCGCGCCAGGAACTGGCCGTGCGCCAGGAACGCCTCCTGGGCGCTCGGATAGGCGCGAAACCAGTCCCGGACGATGTAGTCGTAGGCGCCGTCCGGCCGCTGCGTGATCGAGATGATCTCCGGGAACCTGTGGTTCCTGTCCCGGAAGACCTCGCGCGTGCGCAGCAATTGCCGGGTCTCGGGCGGATCGCTCGCCTTGGCCTTGATGCCGAAGAAGTTGAAGCGCGGGGCATGCGCGCCCCAGCCGGATTCGAGGGCGGCTTGGCCGAGGGTGACCAGGGCCGGCACCCGGCTCGCCGCCTCGCTCGCCCGCGCCGCGGCGGCGTAGGCCTGGACGAAATCCCGCGGCGACAGCTTCGTCGCCACCGAAGGCGCGGGGACCGGCGCAGGTGCGGGCGTCGGCGAGGGCGGCGAGGCGAACGGGCCGCCCCAGGCGCCGCGGCAGCGCACCACGGCGAAGATGACGCCCTGGGCGCCGTCGAGGGCGACCCGGCCGTCGGGCCGCGTCCGGACGGTCTTGGCATCGACGTTCTGGTGCACGTTGCCGCCGACGACCCGGATCTCGCCGGGGCGGATCGCCGTCACGACGTCCGAATGCGTCGCGTAGGTCCGGCCATCCGAGATGGAATCGTACGTCGCCCCGCTGCCCTGGCGCGACCGGCAGATCAGGTCGCCGATCTCCGGTACGACCTCGTCGGGACGATAGGCCCAGAACGGGCTCGCCGCGTTGCCGGTCAGGCGGTTGGTCTTGGCGGCCACGATGTAGGTCTGATGCGCCGCCGAGTAGCGGAAGGCGGCGCCGGCGCCGGCCTTGCGCATCACGTAGGAAATGAACACCGCGCTCCAGGGATGGCCGTTCTGCCAGGCCGCGTTCTGGAGGTCGGCGGCGCTGACCTCGCGCCGTACGCCCTCCCGGTAATAGAGCTGCAGGATCGGCGTCGCGGCCGGCTGGGTCTCGGTCAGCCGGCCCTGCGGCGGGTTCCAGACGCGGTACTCCTCCTCGGCGATGCGGGCAGCCCTCCGGCCGAGGTCGTCGCCGGCGACCGGAGGGGCGACGGGAGGGGCGACCGGCGCCGCCCCGCCCCGGGCGAGCGCCGCGGCGATCGCCGCCTTCGTGGCGCGGTCGACGATGCCGGTATCCGGAAGGGCAGAGCGCGACTGGAAGGCGCGCACCGCCCGCTCGGTGTTGCGGCCGAACGCACCGTCCACCGCGAGATCGGCGCCGAGCCGGGCGAGGAGGCGCTGCAGGGTGGCCACCGCGGCGCCCTGGGAGCCCTGGCGCAGCTCCGGCCCGAGCACGAAGGCCGCGATCCCCTTCAGCTCGTCGGCGAGGCCGCTGCCCGGGCCGGCCTCCGATTCGAGGAGCGCTTCCAGGGAGTCGAGGGCGGTGCCGCCGAACGCCTCGCCGGCGGTATCGAATTCGTCCTCGGCCGCGACGCCGCTCTCCCATGCCGGGGCGAAGGCCAAGTCGTGCTCGAAGGCCTCTCCGAACTCTCGGCCGAACTCCTGGCCGAACTCCTGGCCGAACTCTTGGCTGAACTCCTGGCCGAACTCCTCACCGGCGTCCCGGGCCTCGTCCCCGGCGTAGCCCTCCCCGTATTCCCGCCACTCTCCCAACTCGTCCTCGTGCTCGTATCCCTGCTCGAACGGCTCGCCCGGGCCCGGCTCAGCTTCGTGATCCTCGGACGCCTCCTCGTAATCGAGCCAGGCGAGCTCCTCGCCGGCGAGGTCCCCGGCCTCGCCGGCCGTGTCGAGGTCCGACGCGTTCGGGGCGTATCCGGCGAAGCCCGTCCGGCCCGAAAAATCCGGGTCATGCAGCGCCTCCTCCCGCGCCGTGGCGGGGGAGTGCCAGTCGGGCGAGGCCTCGTCCGCGCCGGCGCCCGGGCAGCTCTGGCTCCTCGCCCCCGGCAGGTCGGCCCCGGCATCGGCGAGGAGGCGCCAGCCGAAGCGGCGCGGGATGTCGTTATGCGCGACGCTCGTGGCATCGACCCGGAAACGCCGCCGCAGCGCTTCCGGGGCGGAGGCGAGGGCGCGGCACAGAGCGTCGTGCACGCCGAGCGCGTTCGCCGCGGTGCCGCTCCCGGGCCGGTAGAGGACGCGCAGGGCCGGCAGGGTCGTCTCTTGTGCCGTCGCCCGCGCCGTCCCTTGCGCCCTGGCGATCCGCCGCGCCGCCCAGGCCTTCAGGTTCTCGGTCGCGCCGTAGGTGCCGTCGAAGACCTGGACCTCGTCCGGGTCGAGATGGGCGAGGACCGCGTTGATCGGCGCACCGCCCCCCGAGTGACCGGTGACGATGAGGCGGCCCGGGCGGATCTCCGCGCCGACCTGGCGCGAGACCCGCGCGAGCGCGTCGGCAACGAGCGCCCGCAGCGCGCCCTTGGCGACGAGGGCCGGGAAGTCGTAGCCGCTCCCGCTCCGGCCGCCGAAGAAGTTGCCGCGGGGCAGGATCGCGACCGTCGGTGCGGTGCGCCCGGTGGTGCGGGGATCGGCCGGATCGGCGAAGTCGAGGCCGCTGTCGCGCTCCTTGTCGCGATCGATGCGCATCGCGGCCGCGCGGCCCGAATAGCCGTGGAAATGCACTACCACGGTGGCCTCGCCCGGGCCGGTGAGGCCGGTCCAGCGCAGGACGAGGTCGGGGCCGGTGCCGCGATGGGCGGACAGCAGCGGGAGCTTGTCGACGACGAGGCGCTGCGCGCCGGACACCACCGGCGACGGGGGCATGGGTGGCAGTGGTGTGGGCGGCAAGGGCGCGGCCGGCGCACCGCCCGACGCGGCGAGCGCCGCCCGGGTGCGCGGGCCCGCGACCCCGTCGGCCCGCAGGCCGCGGCCGGCCTGGAACGCGCGCAGGGCCTCCATCGTCCCCCGGCCGAACGACCCGTCGACGCTCAACGCCGCGCCGGTGCGGCGCAGCAGGTGCTGCAGGGTCGCGACCAGGCGGCCGCGATGGCCCCGGCGCAGGGTCGGTCCGGCGAGGAAGGCGGCGATGTCGAGCGCCCCGCCTGCGCCGCCCTCGAAGGCGGATGCCTCGTCGTGGGTGGCCTCCTCGCCCGCATAGGGCGATTCCCAGGCCCCGGCCGACCAGCCGGACGCGACCGCCGCCTCGTCGGGCCAAGCCCGCGCTTCGCCCGGCCAAGCCCCCGCTTCGCCCGACCAAGCCGCCGCGTCGCCGCGCGCAGCCTCCCGGGGAGCGTCGAGATAGGGCAGCTCGAGGCCGAAACCGTCGAGCGTCGAGGATGTGTCGAGCTTCGGCATGGCCATGCTCCGTGACGCCGCCGCGCGGGGCGGGATCAGGCGATCGCGAGGGCGGGCTGGCGCTTGATCTCGATCGGCCGTGCCCGCGCCTTGAGGTCCTTGCCCGTCGCCGCCGCCCATTCGGTGATGACGCGCCGGGATTCCTTGCCGAGAGGGGCCGGCGATCCGGGAGGCGCGCCGGGCGGCTGGGACTCGAGGTAGAGGACCCAGGACCGGGTCGGCTCGTCGACGAGGCCGCCCTCGAGGGCGCGCAGGACCACCGACAGGTCGCCGCTCATCGATAGCAGGGCGGCGCTGCGGCTGTGCGCCGGCAGCCCGACGCGCTCGCCGATGAGGCGCAGGCGGTCGGCCGCGCTCGTCGCCTGCGCCTTGAGGTCGACGACGACCGGCGTGTCGAAGCTCAGCGACAGCTCGGCCCACCCGAGGGCCGTGGCGGCGGCGAGTTCCTCGCGGTCGAGGTTGAGGTCCTGGCGCCGCGAGCTCAGGATGAATTTCAGCTCCTGCGCGATGCGGAAGATGCGGTCGTCGTCCGAGGCGTTGACGCCGGAGGTGTTGCGGACGTTGCTGATCGCCTGCCAGACCTCGAACAGCAATTCCTCGAACAGCCGCACGAAGCTGGTATTGGCGGCGGTCGCCTTGACGTAGCTCGGGGGCCGGTTGTCTTCGGTGCCGAAGGCGAGATCGAGGCCGAACAGGCGCCAATAGGCGTTGCGCCGCACCGCCTCGGCGTCCGGCCGGACCGTGCTCGTCGCGAGCCAGGCCGCGATCGGGTTGGCGGCGTTAAACAGCAGCGTCTCGGTCGCCAGGAGCCAGCGCTGCGTCGCCGGGGACGGGATACCGAGGCCTTCCCCCGACCGGTACTCGCGCAGGACGCGGTACAGGATCTGAATCACCCGGCTGTTCTCCAGCACGTAGCTGTAGCCGAGATGGTCCCAGGCCGGGCTGTCGGCGGGAATGAAGGCGTTGAAGGCGCTCAAGCTCGACAATTGTCGCCGCGCCGGGCCGGCGGCGGCGCTGCCGCGGGAAACCAGGTAGGCCTCCCAGACCTGCTCGGCGTGGAGCAGGAGGTCGAGCGGATCGGCGCCGAGCACGGCGTTCGCCGCGGCGATCGGGCTCTGGCCCGCATCGACGAGGCGCTTGATGAGCTGCTGGATCATAGCGTCGTCCCCGACCGGCTCGAGGGATCGTAGGGGCGCAGGCTCCCGGGCCGGCCTTGCCCGGGCGGCTCGACGTCGTCCCACTCCACGCGGTCGAGCGCGCGGCGCAGCGCGGCGAGGCGGTGCAGCGTCCGCGGCGGCATCGGCACCCGCCGGGGGGCGAGGTCGCGCAGCGGCTCGATCAGGGCGGAGAGGTTCTGCAGCCCGTTCGCCACGACGTGCTCCAGGGCGTTCAGCTCGCGCAGCTGCGCGACCTGGACGCAGAGCGAATCGACCGTCGCACGGATCTGCGAGACGGTCTCGGCTTCCGCCGGGGCGGCGGTGGCGAGCGCCCCGTCTGGATCCGGCGACGGATCCGGGGAGGAGGATTGCCTGGGTGCCATGGTGGAACCTCCGTCAGGCCGCGAGCGCGGCGCCGGTGAGCCAGTCGCGGGCCCGCTCGATCCAGAGCGAGGCGGTCTCGGGTTTCTCCGCCTCGCGCAGCCCCGCCAGCGCGACGATGCGGATGCCGTCTGAGCGGAACCAGTGCGGCGAGCCCCACAGGGCGGGGCCGGCGATCCGCTCCAGCTCGGCGAGCGCGCCCGGCGCCGTGCGGGCCGGGTCGAGCAGCGCCCACATCGGCCGGCCGCCCAAAGCCGGGACCGGCGCGTCGAGGCAGGCGCGGGCGATCCCCGGCAGGGCCGCGCGCGAGCGCGCGAGCAGCGGTGCCAGGGTCGGGCTGGCCCGGCGGGCGGGAAACCGCGCCGTCATCGCCTCCTCCAGGTCGGCCCAGGGCCCCTCGGGGCCGAAGCACAGCCGGGCGAAGGCGCAGCCCAGCAGGGTGCGCAGCCAGCCGACCGGGTGAGGATCGCCCATCGGCCAGGTGAGGATCGTGCGCGCGTCGCCGACGACGTCGTAGAGCGCCGCGACCGAGGCGTAGCCGGTCCACAGGAAGGCGTAGACGTCCGCCGCGATCTCGGAGGCCCAGGGGACCCACATCGTCCGCAAAGCGGGATCGTCCGCGAGGGCCGCGGCGATCGCCCGCTCCATCGCAGCGGTCCAGCCGGTGAGGAAGGCGACCTGGTGGCCGGTCTCGTGGAACAGGGAGGTCGGCCGGTAGAGGTTGTGCCGGACGATCTTGATCGCCGCCACCGGCATCACCGCGCCGGGCGCCCAGAGCCGCACGCCGGCCCGCAGGATCGAGGCGCCGGTGCCCTTGTCCTGGTAGACCAGCACCCGCGGGCACGGCTTGCCGGCGGCCTCCAGCACCGGCGCCATGCTCATGACCGCGAGGTCGTCGAGCCGGCCGAGGGCGGCACGCAGGCGCGGGCTGGTGCGCGAGTTGACCGCGTCGCCGAGGAAGTCGAGGGTGGTGTCGACCTGGACGTAGCGGCTGCGGAAGCGCTGGACCGCCGCTGCGGCCTCGGCGAGCCGCGCCGGATCGCGCTGCGCCGCGCGGATCAGCAGCAGGGTCGATTCACCGAACCGGATCAGGTCCTCGACGGCGGCGTTCATCTCGCGGCGCAACGGCGCGCCGGTGTCGCGCTCCACCGCCCGCCAGGCCTCGAGCGCGGCGAATTCTCCGGCGTCGCGAAAGGTCCGCGCCGCCGCAAGCCAGTGCGCGGCCTGCCGCTCGAGGTCGGCGGCGAGGCGCCGGGAAGCGGCATGGCGCCGAACCGCAGCGAGGCGCTGGGCCGGGAGGGAGGCGGGCGCCGGCATCACGCGGCCCGCCCGGGCACGACCGCGATGGCGATGGACGGCGTGCCGCGGAAGGCCGAGGCGGCCTGGCCCGGCGTGAGCGCCCCGCGCGGGTCGTCGAGGAGCGACAGGCCCGGCACCGCGGTCAGCTCGGCGCGGATCGTCACCCCGGAGGCCGGATGCTGGGCCGCGCGCAAAAAGGCCTCGGCGTGGTCGCGCACCCAGCGGGCGAGGGCCGGCAGCAGCCAGCGGCGGACCTGGCGGGCCAGGCGGTGGCGCAGGGCCTGCCGGAGCGCCCGGGGGCCGAAGGCGAACTCCTCGGTGTCGAACCCCTCGGCCTCCAGCTCGCCGGTCCGGCAGGTCGGGCAGGCGGCGCCGTGCCGGCGCAGGCCCCCCATCAGTTCGGTGAGGGCCTGCATCAGCGCGGCCGATCCGCCGGCGCGGACCGCCTGCGCCAGGCCCTGCGCCTGCGGCTCCGACAGGAAATAGCGGACGGTGATCGCGCGCCGCGCCCGGTCGAGGCGCATCGCGAAGCGGCTCGGCGCCGGCGCCCCGGTCCGGCCGGGGGCCGCCGCGAGGGATTGCACCGCCGCGGCGCCGAGCGGCTCGATGCGGTAGACGCGCTGCCCCGCCGCGATCCGGTGGCGCGAGTGCAGGAAGGCTGCCGGCACGTCGACGCCGAGGCCCGGCTCGCGCAGGAGCAGGCCCGCCGCGGCCTTCGTCAGCGGCTGGATCGCCGCGAGGCCCAAGGCCCCGCCTCCCCGGACCCCGCGCCCGCGCCGGGCGAGCCGCGACAGGCTCGTGCCGACCATCGCCTGGTGGAGGTGGAGGCGCGCCGTGATCGGCAGGCTCACGCCCGCGGCCCGCAAGGTAGCGCCGAGCGTCGTGCCGCCGAAGGCCGGCAGCGCGTCGGCGATCTGGGACGTGATCGTGACCTCCGGCACGCGGCTGTAGGTGAGGACCGGGCGCGGCGTGCGCAGGCGCCGGCCGAGGAAGGCGCCGCCGAGGGAGGGCGCCTGCCGCAGGGCCGGCCGCACCAGCGTCGGCGGGAAATGGGTCGCGACGGCGCCCGCGAAGGCCTCCGCGGCGGCGAGCTGCATCAGGCCCTCGTCCTCGAAAATGTAGTCCTCATTCTCCGCGAAGGTCCGGACCGTGTCCTCGACGAGCCCCGCCAGGGCGGCGTGCGCCGGATCCCGCCCGGATTCCCCGGAGGTCTGCCCGTCGGGGCCCTCGGCCTCCAGCATCACGAGCTTCAAGCCGGCATCGACGATCGCGTCGGAGAGCGGCTTCGACAGTTGCGGCCCGACCCAGCGGCCGATCAGCTGGGCGATATACTTCGCCAGGAAGTTGACGACGCGCTGGCGGCCGACGACGGAGATGCCGAGCTTGAGCGCGCCGAGGAGGACGGGCACGAACTGCTCGATCGCCGGCGCGAGATCCTCGTCCTCGCCGGCGCCGGCCAGGCTGTCGAGCAGCGCCCCGCGGGCCTCGGCCAGGGCCTCGAGGCGGCGCCCATCCGGCCAGTCGTGGGCGTCCTCGGCCTCGGTCATCTCGCCGGCGAACTCCGCTTCCGGGTCGGCGTCGAGGGCCTCCGCCAGGGCTTCGTCGAACTCCTCGGCCAGGGCCGGAAGGTCGGTGAGGGCGGCCGGGAGGGGACCGCCCTCCGCCTCGCCGGTCTCGGCCTCCAGCTTCAGGCGCTGGGCGAGCTGGCGGGCGGCCGGTCGCAGCGGCGCCGGCAGCCGCCCGATGGCGAAGGACAGGACGCGCTTCAGGAGCGGCGCGACCAGGGCCTTGAGGCGCGTGAGGACGGGGCCGAGCAGCTTGAGCGGCGCCGTCGCGACGGTCTTGGCGGCGTTGACCACGAAGCCGACCGCCTTGCGCGCCTTGCGGATGATGCCGCCGAGGAAGTTCTCGCCGGCCGGCGTGAGGTCGCCGCGGGCGGGTTCGAGCCGGTCGAGGATCGCCTCCAGCTGCTCGGCGGGGAGGCCCGGCAGATCCTGGCCGGCGAGGCCCCGCTCCAGCTCCTCCAGGTAGCGGACCGCCTCGTAGCGCAGGCCGGCGAGCTGCGCCTCGCCGAACCGCTCGCGGTCGAGGGCGTTGCCGGCGGTCTCGCCGGTGAAGCGGTCGGCGATCGCCTGCTCGGTCTCTTCCGCCAGCAGGGCCACCGCCTCGGCGAAGTCCTCGTCGCGGATCTCCGATAGGAACGCCGCCCGCTGCCTGTCGTCTTCGCCCTGCGGGCGCTCGTCCGGGCCCTCGGCGAAGGGGCCGGCGCCCCCGGCCCAAGGGGCGAAGCCGGGGCTCGGGGCGAAGCCGGAGCCCGCCGCGCCGCGGGGCTCGGCGGCGACGAACGTCTCGGCGAACGGCGTCTCGAGTTCGGCCGCGCTCCAGGCGCGCTCCGGCACGTCCAGCGACACCATCTCCCGGCTCCTCGGATCGGTGGCTCGACCGGGAGTGGACCATGGGCGCCGTGGCGCCGCCGTCCCGCCCGCGTGGCGGCGGGGAAGGCGCGGGGCGTCGCCCGGGCGTTTGCGCGGCGTTCGCGCCTCAGCGCGGCGGCGCCTCCAGGGTGCCGGCTTGGTGGCCGGTTTGGAGACCGATCTGAAGGCCGATCTGGGCGGCGAGGGCGGGGTCGGGCGCGACGCCGAGCTCACGGTCGAGGCGGGAGGCCAGCGCCTTGAAGCACTGCACGGCCTTGTAGCGGTTGCGCTGCGCCAGGTGCGCGGTGATCAGGGCCTCGGCGGCGGATTCGTTCAAGGGCTCGGCCGCCAGCGCCGCGTTGCCGGCCTGGGTCGCCAGGGCGAAGCGCCCGAGGCGGACCAGGGTGCGGCAAGCCGCCTCCAGGGCCTGGACGCGCAGCAGGTGGTAGCCGTCCTGGATCGCCAGGAGCCATTCCTCGTGCCAGCCGGGCAGCAGGTCGACCGAGAGCGCCTCGATCTCCGCGAAGGTCATCGCCTCGCCGGCGAGCGCCCGGCCGGCGGTCTCCCGCACCGCCGCGAGGTCGACCTGCGCGTCGAGCAAGAGCTCGCCGCCCTCCCCCACCACCCATCCCGGGGGCGCCTGCCAGATCGCCCGCCGCAGGTTGCTGCGGGCCGCCTCGTCGGTCTGGTCCGGCCAGAGCGCCGCGGCCACGCGGGCGCGCTCCACCGGCGCGCTCTGGACGGCGAGATAGGCGAAGACGCGGCGCGTCGGCACGGACAGGCGCGTCAGCGGATGGAGACCGAGCCGGCCGATCACGCCGATGCGCCGTGGATTCTCGCTGCCGTCGAGTTGATGCGGCATCACAAGACCTCCCCCCAGCCACTCGCGCGGCGGCCACGTCTCGCGCACGCCCTGTGCCGGAGTGAACCGCCAGCGCCGAGTGATCGGAAGATGTTATTTCTCAGATATATTATCCGTCAACACGGCGATATTTCGAGAGTTGTTCTCTGCCTATGGAATGTCGACTCCCGCCGGGAAATGCATTCGGCGATCAATATAGTCGGCGCCGGCAGTGGTGCGCGGGTCGGCATGGCAGGCATGCGATGTCCTTGCGGGAGTCTGATCGGAGAAATATTTTGCAATATTCACAAGATCCGAGAATACCACCAATCACCGACTTACAGGAGACTTATCGCCGAGATCACGACAATCCGGGACGGGGCTGCAAGCCGGGAGCGACGATCGCGACCGGGCGACGGCAGGTCGATCGGGGTTCCTCTCTGTCATACCGATCGCCTCCGAGCCGGCTTGAGTTGGCCGACCGTCTTGAAACCCTCGATGTCATCCCGAGGCCGCGCAGCGGAACCCGGGATCCATGACCGCTGACGGTGCATGATGAAGCGGAACGCTGCCCGCCCTTTCAGGCTGCGTCAGCGGTTATGGATCCCGGGTTCCCGGCTTCGCCGAGCCCCGAAATGACGCAGAGAGATGTCGGCCTGTACGCATATCGATCGGCGCAACCGCTCAAACAGGCTCTGAGAGGCATGCCTTTTAAGGTGTTTTCTTAGCCATTAGCTTGGCCTTTTCGAGCACCCTGGCGGTGGCGACATGCTCGCGCGCCACGGTCGCGGCCACGTAGGGCTTGACGACCTTGCGCTTGGGACCACGCGGGCTGGTTGCAATCCGCCCAACGTCGACCCGCTCCGCCAAGGCCAGCAAGCGGGCTGCGACGCCTGCTGCCTCCTCCCGCCCCGTCAACACGG
>NZ_JBEXZS010000195.1:0-66744 GCF_040593685.1 Methylobacterium sp. EM32
CCCCCCCCCCCCCCCCCCCCCCCCCCCCCCCCCCCCCCCCCCCCCCCCCCCCCCCCCCCCCCCCCCCCCCCCCCCCCCCCCCCCCCCCCCCCGCCGCTCTAGGTGTCTGATTGTGCCGCATTTTCTGCGACGAACCGGTGTCCACTTCGTCGGAAAATGCTCTAACAAGTCGTTTACGGCGGGCATCTGCGCAGTTGACCGCAGCTTGACAGCGCCGCAAGGTGCGCCGCCCGCCACCTCTGCCCTGCGCGCGGGCCGTCCATCACGCCTCGAGGCTGAACGATGCGTCCATTCCGCGCCGCGTTGATCCTGTCCGCCTGCGCCGTCCTGTCCGGCCCGGCTCTCGCGCAGCCGCAGACACCGGCGGGGGGGCGCGCGGCCGCCCCGGCGCAGCAGGCCATCACGGTCTGGGACGCCCGGATCGAGGCCGGCGACCTGACCGTCTCCGGCAGCGTCGGCAAGGCCGGGGTGGTCGTCACCCTCGACGACGACATCCCGGTCACCTCGGACAAGCGCGGGCGCTTCACCCTGAAGGTGCCGTACGTGCCGCAGAACTGCGTCGCGACGCTCAAGGCCGGCGAGGCCTCGCGCGAGATCGCGGTGGCGAATTGCGGCGCCACCGGCGCGCCGGGGCCGAAGGGCGAGCCCGGCCCAACCGGGCCCCAGGGCATGGCCGGCCTCGCCGGGCCCCCCGGCCCGAAGGGCGAGACCGGTCCCAAGGGGGATCCGGGGGCCAAGGGCGAGGCAGGGCCGAAGGGCGACGCCGGACCCAAGGGAGAGACCGGGCCGAGGGGAGAGGCGGGCCCGAAGGGTGAGCCGGGGGCCCGCGGCGAGGCCGGGGCGAAGGGCGGGGCGGGTCCCGCCGGACCTCAAGGGCCGGCAGGGCCGCAGGGGCCGGCCGGATCGGCGGGAGCGACGGCCGCCACGGCCACTGCCGCCCTGCCGTTCCGGATGCTGCGCACCGACGGCTGCGCGAAGCCGCATTGCGAGCTCGTCTGCGACGAGGGCGAGACCTTCGTGTCGGCCTATTGCCTGCGTGGCGGCAACCCGAACTTCACCCGCCGCGAGAGCGGCGAGGCCGTGGCTTTGTGCCCGTCGGACAGCTCGGGCATGGTCGGCTTCTGCGCGAAGCTGTAAGTCTTCGTTGATCCCTCCAGCGGTTTTCCAACCCTCCGAGTCATCCCGGGGCTCGGCGAAGCCGAGAACCCGGGATCCATAACCGCTGACGGTTCAGTGAGAAGCGGAACGTTGGTCGCCTCATCCTGAATCGTCGGCGTTTATGGATCCCGGGTTCCGCTGCGCGGCCCCGGGATGACGTGGAGGATGTCAAAGGCCGTAGATACTTGCGAATGAGCGCCGCTCCGTCAGCGCTCGCCCAGCCACGCGATCACCCCCTGAGCCGCCGCCCGGCCGCTGGCGAAGCTCGCCTGGAGCAGGTAGCCGCCGGTCGGCGCTTCCCAGTCCAGCATCTCGCCGGCGAGGAACGTGCCGGGTCGGCTGCGCAGCATGAAGCGCGCGTCGAGATCCGCGAAGGCGACGCCGCCGGCGCTGGAGATCGCCCGCTCGATTGGCCGCAAGCCGGTGAGCCGCAGCGGCACCGCCTTGATCAGGGCGGCGAGCGCGCCGGCCTCCGCCGGCAGGTCGCGCGCCGCCTCGCGCAGGAGGCCGGCCGCCGGCGGGCTCAAGGATGCCGCCTTGCGCAGGATCGTGGCGCGGGATTCCTTCGGCCGCGCCCCGGCGATCCGGCGGGCGAGGGTGGCCTCGTCGAGGTCCGGCCGCAGGTCGAGGACGACCACAGCCTCGCCCGTCGCCTCGATCGTCTCGCGGATCGGCCGCGACAGGGCGTAGATCGCGCCGCCCTCGATCCCGTCGCGCGTGATCACCGCCTCGCCCCGCACCTGGTCGGCGCCGAGGCGCAACGCGATGCGCTTGAGCGGCGCGCCGGCGAAGCGCTCGGCGAAGACCGGCGACCATGCCGCGGTGAAGCCCGCATTGGCCGGGCGCAGCGGGCGCACCGAGATTCCTTGCGCTTCCAGCACCGGCACCCAGGCGCCGTCGGAGCCGAGACGCGGCCAGCTCGCGCCGCCGAGCGCCAGAACCGCCGCCTCCGCCGTCACGCGCTCCGGCCCGTGCTCGCCCGCGAGAGTCAGCGCGCCGTCGTCGTCCCAGCCGGTCCAGCGGGTGCGCGTGCGCAAGGTCACGCCGAGCCCGTCGAGCCGGGCGAGCCAGGCCCGCAGCAGCGGCGAGGCCTTGAAAGCCTGCGGAAACACCCGGCCGCTCGACCCGACGAAGGTCGGCTGGCCCAAGGCTTCGCACCAGTCGCGCAGGGCCTGCGGCGGGAACTCCCGGATCGCTGCGTCAAGGCGTCGCTCCGGCGGGGCGTAGCGGGCGAGGAAGCGCTCCAGCGGCTCGCTATGGGTGAGGTTGAGGCCGCCGCGCCCGGCGATCAGCAGCTTGCGGGCCGGCGACGGCATCCGCTCGATCACGGTGACCCGCAGGCCCGCTCCGGCCATGATCTCGGCGGCGGCGAGCCCCGCGGGCCCGGCCCCGATCACCGCGACGGTCGCGGCCCCTCGCGCACTCGGTGTCGTCATGCGCGCCCCAAGGCCGCGACGCGGGGCGCCCTGTCAACCTGCCGCTGAGGCAGGACCGCAAAAATAAGAGCGTGGCCGTCAGGCCGAGCCGCCCTTGATCCGCCGCCATCGGGGACATAAGTCGCATCCATCGGCTGCGGGCCCCTCTGGCGAGCTGCGCTTTTCGCGCTCGTGATGTCGGAGCCGATGCTTTCTTCCTCGAAGCATCACGGTCCCGCGATGGTCGATTTTCTGTACATGACGTGGCTCGGCAAGCCGATCTGGATGTGGCTGGGCTTCCACGCCGTCATCTTCATCCTGCTCGCCCTCGATCTCGGTCTCCTGCATCGCGACAAGAGCCGCGAGATCGGCGTGAAGGAGAGCCTGCTCCTCACCGCCTTCTACCTCACCCTCGGCCTGATCTTCGGCGGCTGGGTCTGGTGGTATATCGGCCCACAGGCGGGCCAGGAATACTTGGCCGGCCTCGTGGTCGAGAAGTCGCTGTCGATGGACAACGTCTTCGTCATCGCGGTGATCTTCGGTTACCTCGGCATTCCCCGCAACGCGCAGCACCGGGTGCTGCTCTGGGGCATCCTGGCGGCGATCGTGCTGCGTGGCCTGATGATCGGGCTCGGCGCCGCCCTCGTCCACCAGGCCGAGTGGGTGCTGACGATCTTCGCCGCCTTCCTGATCTATGCCGGCATCAAGATGCTGGTCTCAGGCGACGAGGAGGAGGGCGAGAACAAGTCCGCCGACCGCTTCACCGGCTTCATGCGCAAGCACATGCGGGTGACGGACGAGCTCGACGGCCAGAACTTCACCACCCGCCGGCCCGATCCGAAGACCGGCAAGCCGGTGCTCTGGCTCACCCCGCTGGCGCTCGCGCTGGTGCTGGTGAACGGTGCCGACGTAATCTTCGCGGTCGACAGCGTCCCGGCGATCTTCGCCATCACCACCGACACCTACGTGGTCTACACCTCGAACATCTTCGCGATCCTCGGGCTGCGCGCGCTCTACTTCGCGCTGGCGGCGATGGTCGACCGCTTCGCCTACCTGAAGACGGCACTCGCCGCGATCCTGATCTTCATCGGCCTGAAGATCGTGGTGGCGGACACGTTCGAGCTGGTCGAGATCCAGCCCTGGGTCGCCCTGGTGGTCACCGTGGTGCTGCTCGCCGGCGGCATCGTCTACAGCCTCTGGCGCACCCGCGGCGCGGCGGAGGTCCCCGCCGCCGTCCCGCCGGCGGCGGAGGTGCCGCGCGAGCGGTTGGGCAGCAGCCACGGGTGAGTGAAAGAGGGGGGGGGCGCTTATTGCGCTCCCTTTTTTGTCTTGGGCGTCACGGTTGCTGAACTCTCGCTTTGCCGACCCATGATCGGGCGGGCAGGTTCGAGGCTTTCCTGACACCTATCAACATTCCTCAGGGTCATTCCGGGGCCGCGTAGCGGAGCCCGGAATCTAGAACCGCGGATGGTTCAGGACGGGGCGGACAGCGTTCCGCTTCAGTTATTTCCAACTGAGTGTCTGGATTCCGGGCTCCGCTGCGCGGCCCCGGAATGACGCGGAGAATGTGAAATCTTCTGGAGCCCGATCCCAACCACCCCTACAGCAGCGTCCCCTTCAGGATCACCAGCGCCACCGTGAAGTAGATCACCAGTCCCGACACGTCGACGAGGGTCGCGACGAACGGGGCCGAGGCGGTGGCGGGGTCGAAGCCGACGCGCTGGAGGATGAAGGGCAGCATCGAGCCGGTGAGCGAGCCGAACAGCACGATGCCGACCAGCGCCGTGCCGACGGTGGCGGCGACCAGGAACCAGTGCTCGCCGTAATCGTAGAAGCCGAGCTTCTGCCAGATCACGATTCGCACCACGCCGATCGTGCCGAGGATCGCCCCGAGCGTCAGACCGGCGGGGATCTCGCGCAAAGCCACCCGCCACCAATCGGCGAGCCGCACCTGATGCAGCGCGAGCGCCCGGATCAGCAGTGAGGTCGCCTGCGAGCCCGAATTGCCGCCCGAGCTCATGATGAGCGGGATGAACAGGGTCAGGACCAGCGCCTTCTCCAATTCGCCCTCGAACCCCTGCATCGCGCTGGCGGTGAGCATCTCGGAGAGGAACAGCACGCAGAGCCAGCCGGCCCGCTTGCGGATCATGGTGAGGAAGTTGATCGACATATAGGGCTCGTCGAGCGCCTCCATACCGCCGAAGCGCTGCACGTCCTCGGTCTGCTTCTGGATCATCGCGTCGATCACGTCGTCGACGGTGACGATGCCGACGACGTGGTTGGTGGCGTCGACGACCGGGATCGCCAGGAGGTCGTATTTCGAGATCAGGCGGGCGGCCTCGTCGCGGCTGGCATCGGCCGAGACCACGACCGGGCGGCGGTTCGGCGCCACCGACAGGATGTTGTCCTCCGGGTGGCCGGTGATCAGGCGGCGCAAAGGCACCGCTTTGGCGAGTGCCCCGGTGCGCGGATCGAGCACGAAGATCGAGTAGACGGTCTCGCGGGTGCGCTCGACCTTGCGGATGTAGTCGAGGGTGAGACCGACGGTCCAGGTCGTCGGCACGGCGACGAACTCGGTCGTCATGATCGAGCCGACGCTCTCCTCCGGATAAGCGATCAGCGTGTCGACGGCGCCGCGGGTCTCGGCGTCGAGGCGGGCGCGCAGGTCCGAGCGGCCCGGCTCCTCGACCTCTCGGATCACGTCGGTGACCCGGTCGGCCGACATGCCCGACAGGAACGAGGCGACGCGGTCGCGCGGCAGCATCTCGATGATGTCGGGGGCGCAGTCGAGCTCGGGCTGGTCCAGCACCTCGACGGCGCGCTCGTGCGGCAGGCTGAGCAGGATGGCGGCCGCGACCTCCGGCGCCTCCCGGTTCAGGGCCTCGACGATGTCGGGGGCGCTCTCCTCGGCGAGGCGCGCGGCGAGGGCGGCGGGCTCGACGGGGGCGTCGATCACGGTGTCGGTCATGGCTCACCTTCGGGGCGCTGGCGTCGGCCGGCCGTCCCCGGCCGGTCGCGGTGAGCCGCCGGGTGGCGAAGCGCGCGGGACCTCAGGCCGGAGACGGCAAAGGCGGTCGACTGTGACTGTCGCTCGGCATGGGGTTGCGGTTGTCCGGGGATGCCGCCGCGCGAAGGCGCGCCGCGAGCGGCCCGTCACTGCGCCGCGCCGCGCCTTGCGTCAAGAGGGGAACCGCGGGCGCCGGATCGGAATTCGTACCCGGGCACTCACCAGCCCGGAGCCCCCTGGAAACGTTAGGGAAATCTTCCAGGAGCCCGGGCCGCCACGGGGGGCACGATGGCCACGACGCACGTCCGCACTTTCTCGGATTTCGCCGCCGCGGTCGCCCGGGCGGCGGGGCGTCCGGGCACCTTCGCGGCCAGCCTGGTCCTGATCGTGGTCTGGGCGCTGACCGGCCCGCTGTTCCACTATTCGGATACTTGGCAGCTGATCATCAACACCGGCACGACGATCGTGACGTTCCTGATGGTCTTCCTGATCCAGAATACCCAGAACCGCGACGGGGCGGCGATCCAGGCGAAGCTCGACGAGCTGATCCGGGCGAGCGCGGCCCAGAACGCCTATATCGGCATTGAGCACCTGACCGAGGAGGAGCTCGACTCGCTGCGCGCCCGCTGCGAGGCGCGGGCGAAGGACTTTCGCCTCAGCGACGCGGCCGACGCTGCCGAGGAGACCGCCAACGCCAAGGCCGCGGCGGCGGCCCGGGCTGCAACGGGGGCGTGAGCGGGTTCATGCGCAGCGCTGGCGAGGCGTCCCGGCCTGTGAGGCCTCGATCTCGTTGGACATCATCCGGGCGAGGCGCAGGATGTCGGCGATTACGAAGGGCTTGGTGACGAAGATGCTGCCGGGCACCGCCGGGTGCCTCAGGTTGGCGGTGGTCGAGGAATAGATCACCGGCCGGTGGGGCTGGATCTGCCGGTAGGCCTCGGCCACGCCCCAGCCGTCGACGAGGCCGGGCAGCCGGATGTCGGTGAGGAGCCAGTCGATCCGCGGACCGTGCTGGCGTAGCAGGGTCAGCGCCGCCTCGCCGCTCGACGCGGTCAGCGTCGCGACGCCGTGCTGCTCGCACAGCGTCACCAGCAGCTCGAGCAGCATGTAGCTGTCCTCGACGATCAGGACGCAGGGCTTGTGACCCGGCTGGGACATCCGGGGCGGGGGCAGGGTCTCGAGCATCGCTTTTCTAGAGAATCTCGATCGTCGATTCTGCGACGGTCGGCGCTCTTGGTTAACGAAGCGTCAACGGCGATGGTGTTGCGCGATTGCAACATGAATCCGGCGCGCGCGGCGATGGCATCCCGCGCCGCAGCGTAGCCGTATTTCGGCGGTGTCTGGAGGTCGCCGCGCACTCGTCGTCGGGGCTCGGCCTCAGGGCGGCGGGAGCCGTGCGGTCCCACCGGGGTCGAGGCTCCGTCAAGGTTGACGGAACCTTCGCTTAACCTGCCGGGACTATGGACGAACACGTGTCGTGAAGCGGCGTCGCCGGGCTCTTCGTGCGGCTCGGACCTCGCCGGGTGCGGTCTCGCCTCGAGACCGCCAGAGGAGTTTTACGTCGATGCCGCTGCCGCTCGCGCCCCTGCGCGCGCTCAAGATCACCGCCGCCTTCGGTCTCGCCCTGTCGATGGCGGCCTGTGCGAGCAACAACGACCTCGCCGACGCCTCGGCGGCCTACGGGGCCGGCGGCGCCGGGGGCATGGGCGGCCGCGGCGGTCCCGCGACGCCGGGCAGCGCCCAGGACTTCGTGGTCAATATCGGCGACCGGGTCTTCTTCGATTCCGACTCGACCGACCTGAACCCGACCGCCACCGCCACCCTCGACAAGCAGGCGCAGTGGCTGTCGCGCTACCCGCGCTACACGTTCCTGATCGAGGGCCATGCCGACGAGCGCGGCACCCGCGAGTACAACTTCTCCCTCGGCGCCCGCCGCGCCCAGGCGGTGCGGGACTATCTCGCCTCGCGGGGCATCGGCTCGAACCGCATGCGCACGGTCTCCTACGGCAAGGAGCGTCCGGTCGCGGTCTGCAACGACATCTCGTGCTGGTCGCAGAACCGCCGCGCCGTCACGGTGCTGGACGGCGGCGCCGGCTCGTGAGGCCGAGGCGGCGTGAGCCGCCCCGTTCTCAACAAAGGAGGAAGCGGCGCGAGCCGCCCCAGTTCCAAGGGGGGGAGGGGCGCCGGCCCCCGATCCCGCCTGGACGGCGCGGCCCGCGCCGTCCCTTTTGCCCGGAGCCGCGGCATCTGCTAACCCGCGCTCCCGAGTGCGGACCCGCCGCCTGACCCGAGCCGTGATGCGCCCCGCCATGCTTCGCCGCCTGCTCCTCGCCTCCCTCGCCGTCTCAGGTCTGGCCCTCGCCGCCGCGTGCCCGGCCGCGGCCCAGGACGCCGCCGAGTTCGTCGTGCGTCTCAACCGGCTGGAGAACCAGTCGCGCCAGATGGCGGGCCAGATCGAATCGCTCCAGTACGAGAACCGCCAGCTCAAGGAGCAGCTGCGCAAGTTCCAGGAGGATGTCGAGTTCCGCTTGCAGGAGCAGAAGGGCGGCCAGAAGCCGGCGGCCGCGACGCCGTCGCAGAAGCCCCAGAAGCGCAGCGATGCCTTCGACCCGTCCCAGAATCCCGGCGCTCCGGGCGCGCCGCAAGCGCTCGGCAGTACGCCGGGCTCGGGCGCCGTTACGCCGGCGCCGCGCGCCGCGGCGGCCGCCCCCGCGACCCCGAACACCACCGCCGCCCTCGCACCGCCCCGTGCGGCGATCGAGGACGACACGCCCGATTACGGCGAGCCGGTGGACCTGCGCCCCCCGTCCCGCCCGGCCGCCACCGCACCGGTGGCGCCGCCGCGGCCCTCGGCCAGCGTTGCCGCCACCGGCAGCGGCGACGCGAAGGCCGATTACGAGACGGCCTACGCCTACGTGCTGCAGCGCCAGTACGAGCAGGCCGAGATGAGCCTGCGCCAGTTCATCCAGTCGCATCCCCGCGACGCCCTGGTGCCGGACGCGACCTACTGGCTCGGCGAGAGCTACCTGCAGCGCAACCGCACCCGCGAGGCCGCCGAGCAGTTCCTGAAGGTCTCGACCGATTATGCCCGCTCGCGCAAGGCGCCGGACGCGATGCTGAAGCTCGGCGCCTCGCTCAACGCGCTCGGCGCCCGAGAGCAGGCCTGCGCGACCCTCGCCGAGCTGGAGCGCAAGTTCCCACAGGCCTCCTCGACGGTGAAGCAGGGCGTCGACCGGGAGCAGCGGCGCGCGCGTTGCGCGGCGTGAGCCGAGGTTCGTGAGCCGCCCTGACGGGGCAATCTCCGACGCTCCCCTCGATCCGGGGGAGGGCGCCGCGCTCTTGAATCTCTGGATCGGCCCCGGCGCGCCCTACCGGGGTGCCGTGCTGGCGGTGTCCGGCGGGCCCGATTCGACCGCGCTCATGGGCTGCGCCGCCCTCGCCGAGCGCGACGTCCCTCTCGTCGTCGCCACCGTCGATCACGGCCTGCGACCCGGCTCGGCCGCGGAAGCCGACGGGGTCGCAGGCCTCGCCGCCCGGCTCGGCCTGGCGCATCGGATCCTCGCCTGGACCGGTCCGAAGCCGGCGGCACGCCTGCAAGAGGCGGCGCGGGCGGCGCGCTACCGTCTTCTCGCCGATCTCGCCCGGGAGACGGGCGCCGACCTCGTCCTCACGGCCCACACCCTCGACGATCAGGCCGAGACCGTGCTGATGCGCCTCTGCGCCGGGTCCGGCCCCGCCGGCCTCGCCGGGATGGCGCCGGCCCGCGCCCTCGACGGGCTCACCCTCGGGCGGCCCTTCCTGAGCGTTCCGAAGGCCCGCCTCGTCGCCACCTGCGAGGAGCGGGGCTGGCCCTTCGTGCGCGACCCCTCCAACGCCGATCCGCGCTTCGGCCGCGCCCGCCTGCGGCGCCTGCTGCCGCTGCTGGCCGAGGAGGGCCTGACCGCGGAGCGCCTCGCCCGCCTCGCCGGGCGCCTGCGCCGCGACGAGGCGGCGCTGAGCGACGCCGCCAGGGCGGCTTTGCGCGATCTCCGCCGATCCGGTCCGAGCGGGGAGGGGCGCCTCGTCCTCGACGGCGCCGGCCTCGCGGCCCTGCCGGAGGCGGTGGCCCTGCGGGCGGTCGGCCTCGCCGTCGCGGCCGTGCAAGTCGCGGCCGTGCAAGTTGGCGCCGTGCAAGTCGCCGCCCAGCAAGAGGAGGCCTCGTCCTACCCGCCGCGCCTGGAGCGGCTGGAGCGGATCGTGCTGGGCGAGATCCTGCCGGCCCTGCGGGCGGGCGCTCCCTGCCGGCGCACCGTCGCGGGCCTCCTCCTGGCGGCGGGCGGCGGCAGGCTGGCCTTGAGCCCGGCGCCGCCGCGCCGCCCGCCCCCGTCATGACGTTCGGGTGAGCCGGGACGCGCGCGGCGCCGCAGGCGCGGGCGATTACTTGGCAAGCACCGGGTGGGTGCCTACATTGCGATCCGAGTGCCGGTGCCCACCCAGCACGCCCGCCCGGTACCGCGCTCCTCAGGGATTGACTCTTCGATGAACCCCAATTTCCGCAATTTCGCCCTGTGGGTCGTCATCTTCCTGCTGGTGCTGGCCCTCGTGACCCTGTTCCAGAACCCGGGTCACCGCTCGGGCGGCGGGGAGATCGCCTACAGCCAGCTCCTGAACGATGCCGAGGCGGGCCGCATCCAGAACGTGGTCATCTCCGGCCAGGAGGTGAGCGGCACCTACACGAGCGGCGGCACCTTCACGACCTACGCGCCCAACGATCCCTCGCTGGTGTCGAAGCTCCAGGGCAAGGGCGTGACCATCACCGCCCGTCCACCCTCCGACAACACGCCGTGGTTCATCGCGCTGCTGGTCAACTGGCTGCCGATCCTGGTGTTCATCGGGGCCTGGATCTTCCTGTCGCGGCAGATGCAGTCGGGCGCCGGCCGGGCGATGGGCTTCGGCAAGTCCAAGGCGAAGCTCCTGACCGAGGCCCATGGCCGCGTGACCTTCGAGGACGTGGCGGGCGTCGACGAGGCCAAGGAGGACCTGCAGGAGATCGTCGAGTTCCTGCGCGACCCGCAGAAGTTCCAGCGTCTCGGCGGCCGCATTCCGCGCGGCGTGCTGCTGGTCGGCCCTCCCGGCACCGGCAAGACCCTGATCGCCCGGGCGGTCGCGGGCGAGGCCAACGTGCCGTTCTTCACCATCTCGGGCTCGGACTTCGTCGAGATGTTCGTCGGCGTCGGCGCCAGCCGCGTCCGCGACATGTTCGACCAGGCGAAGAAGAACGCCCCCTGCATCATCTTCATCGACGAGATCGACGCCGTCGGCCGGCACCGCGGCGCGGGCTTGGGGGGCGGCAACGACGAGCGCGAGCAGACCCTGAACCAGCTCCTCGTCGAGATGGACGGCTTCGAGGCCAACGAGGGCGTCATCATCATCGCGGCGACCAACCGCCCCGACGTGCTCGACCCGGCCCTTCTGCGCCCCGGCCGCTTCGACCGCCAGATCATCGTGCCGAACCCGGACGTGATCGGCCGCGAGCGCATCCTGCGCGTTCACGTCCGCAAGGTGCCGCTCTCGCCCGACGTCGACCTGAAGGTGATCGCCCGTGGCACCCCCGGCTTCTCGGGCGCCGACCTGATGAACCTTGTCAACGAGGCGGCCCTGCTGGCGGCCCGCCGCGGCAAGCGCATCGTCACGATGCACGAGTTCGAGGACGCCAAGGACAAGGTGATGATGGGCGCCGAGCGGCGCACCCTCGTCATGACCGAGGACGAGAAGCGGCTCACCGCCTATCACGAGGGCGGCCACGCCATCGTGGCCTTCAACGTCCCGGCGACCGATCCCGTCCACAAGGCGACGATCATCCCCCGCGGCCGGGCGCTCGGCATGGTCATGCAGCTGCCGGAGCGCGACAAGCTGTCGATGTCCTTCGAGCAGATGACCTCGCGCCTCGCCATCATGATGGGCGGCCGCGTCGCCGAGGAGATGATCTTCGGCCATGACAAGGTCACCTCCGGCGCCCAGTCGGACATCGAGCAGGCGACCCGTCTCGCCCGCATGATGGTGACCCGCTGGGGCTTCTCGCCCGAACTCGGCACCGTCGCCTACGGCGAGAACAACGACGAGGTCTTCCTCGGCATGCAGGTCAACCGGCAGCAGAACGTGTCGGAGGCCACCGCCCAGAAGATCGACGCCGAGGTCCGTCGCCTGGTCGAGGCCGGCCTGCAGGACGCCCGCCGCATCCTCGACGAGCGCAAGGCGGATCTCGAGGCGCTCGCCCGCGGCCTGCTCGAGTACGAGACCCTGTCGGGCGACGAGATCCGCGATCTCCTCGACGGCAAGCCGCCGGTGCGCGACGCCGGCGACTACCCGACCAACCCGACCCGCGGATCGCCGGTCCCCTCCGCCGGCCGCGGCCGGCCGCGGGAGAATGACGGCGGGTACGAGCCGCAGCCGCAGGCCTGACGCAGGGTCAACGTCCACACGGCCCGGTTTTCACAACCAGGGGCGGCGGGAGCAATCCCGCCGCCCTTCGCCCGTTGCGGGACAGCCTCAAAATAACCCAGACCACGTGTGACGGCCGTTCGGAACGGCGGCACCGGCCTTGCGCGGCGCCGCCCGCCGGCGGCCGGGATGGCCCGGAACGGGACAGGGAGAAGACAGCCGTGCGCAAGTATTTCGGGACCGACGGCATCCGGGGCCGGGCCAACGGCGTCATCACGCCGGAACTCGCGCTCAAGGTGGGGCAGGCCGCCGGCCTCGTGTTCCAGCGCGGGGACCATCGCCACCGCGTCGTGATCGGCAAGGACACCCGCCTGTCGGGCTACATGATCGAGACCGCGCTCATCGCCGGGTTCACCTCGGTCGGGATGGACGTGCTGCAGCTCGGCCCGATGCCGACGCCGGCTGTGGCGATGCTGACGCGCTCGATGCGCGCCGATATCGGGGTGATGATCTCGGCCTCGCACAATCCGTTCGAGGATAACGGCATCAAGCTCTTCGGCCCCGACGGGTTCAAGCTCTCCGACGAGGTCGAGCGCGAGATCGAGCGGCTGATTGATTCGAGCCTGCACACCCGGCTCGCCGGCTCCACCGATCTCGGCCGGGCCAAGCGGATCGAGAGCGTGCACGCCCGCTACATCGAGTTCGCCAAGCGCACCCTGCCGCGCAACCTGACCCTCGACGGGCTGCGGGTGGTGGTCGATTGCGCCAACGGCGCCGCCTACCGGGTGGCGCCCGAAACCCTCTGGGAGCTCGGCGCCGAGGTGATCGCCATCGGCACCGAGCCGGACGGCTTCAACATCAACCGCGACGTCGGCTCGACGGCGCCCGAGGCCCTGGTCGCCAAAGTGCGCGAATTGCGCGCCGATATCGGCATCGCGCTGGACGGCGACGCCGACCGGGTGCTGGTGGTCGACGAGAAGGGCCAGCGGGTCGACGGCGACCAGCTGATGGCGGTGGTCGCCCGCTCCTGGCAGGAGGACGACCGCCTGTCGAAGAACGGCATCGTCGCCACCATCATGTCGAATCTCGGCCTTGAGCGCTATCTTGGGGGCCTCGGCCTCGGCATGGTCCGCACCGCCGTCGGCGACCGCTACGTGCTGGAGCACATGCGCGAGCACGGCTACAACCTCGGCGGCGAGCAATCCGGCCACATCATCATGTCCGACTACGCCACGACCGGCGACGGGCTGGTGGCGGCGCTCCAGCTGCTCTCGGTGGTCCAGCGGCAGCAGCGCCCGGTGAGCGAGGTCTGCCATTGCTTCGACCCGCTGCCGCAGGTGCTCAAGAACGTGCGCTACGGCGTCGGCGGCGAGCCCCTGCGCCAGGATTCCGTCGTCACCGCCATCGAGGGCGCGCGGCAGCGCCTGGGCGAGGGCGGCCGCCTCGTCATCCGGCCCTCCGGCACCGAGCCGGTGATCCGGGTGATGGCCGAGGGCGACGACCGCGACCTCGTGGTGCGGGTGGTCGACGACGTCGTCGAAGCCCTGCGGAAGGTCGCGGCCTGATCGAGAACGGAGCGGGACGGAGGCGGTGTCCTCCGTTCCCGCCGCTACACCCGCAGCGCGAGCGATTGACGGGCCTGCTCGCATGACTTGCGCATCCCGCGGCCGCGTCTTCGGGCTCGGTCTGACGGTGCAGCCCAATCAATCAAGAGCAACACTTTCTCAGCCCTAAGGCTTAACGTTAAGCGCGGGTTTACCGAACCCGGCGACAGTCGTGACGTCTTCCAGAACGGCCGCCCGCCCTCCCTGCGGCCCTTCACACAAGGAACCGTCATGGGCCGCAGCAAGCCACTCGCGCTGGCGCGCATCTTCACGCTCGCTGCGAGCGTGGCCGCGCCGGGGCTCGTCCACGCCGCCGACCTCCTGCCGCCTCCGCCCCCGCCGCTGCCGCCCCCGCCGGTCGAGTTCGGCGGCGGCTGGTACCTGCGCGGCGATGTCGGCGCCAGCATCTACACCCGGCCGAAGCTCTCGACCGTGCCGAGCCCGGACGTCGTCAACTACTACAACACCGATCTCGGCGGCGGCGGCTTCGCCGGCATCGGCGTCGGCTACCAGTTCAATTCCTGGCTGCGCGGCGACGTGACCGGCGAGTACCGCTTCTCCAGCGGCTTCCGCACCAACGACCGCATCAAGTCGTCCTACTCGACCTACGACGAGGCCGGCCTGCGCCGCGACCACGACGAGACCACCAACGAGACCACCAACGGCAACTACTCGGCCGCGGTCGTCCTGGTGAACGGCTACGCCGATCTCGGCACCTATTACGGTGTCACGCCGTTCATCGGCGCCGGCGTCGGCGCGGCGTTCCACCGCTTCTCCGGCCTGTCCGAGACGAGCCAGATCACCGGTAGCTACACCTACGCGGATTATCCGGATTATGGCAAGTTCGGATACCAGAACATCAGCGGCGGCACCTACAAGACTCAGATGAAGACGAGCTTCGCCTGGGCTCTGCATGCCGGCCTGTCCTACGCCGTCACGCCGAACCTGAAGCTCGAACTGGCCTACCGCTACCTCAACCTCGGCGAGGGCAGCACCGGCGTGCTGAACTGCTTCTGCGGCAGCACCCTGACCCCGATCAAGGTCAAGGACATCGAGTCTCACGATATCAAGCTCGGCATGCGCTGGATGTTCGGCGCCCCGGTGCTCGCCGCCACCTACGAGCCGCCGCCGCCTCCGATGATGCCGCTGGTGCGCAAGTACTGAGGCCCACGACCTATTTCCGGCGCGTCCGCGCCGGAAATAACGGCGGCAGATGATCAGGATTAAGTCGCCGCTCATCTTCTTACGTTACGTAAGCCATCGGACAAACGGTCCCACTCCTAGTTTCGCGTATTTCGCCCCGGCCGAGGAGCCGAAGGGGCAGGAAAGGGCGCCCCATGTCACGGTTCGGTCTCTCTCTTCCGGTCGCGGCCCTTGGGCTCGGCCTCATCGGCGCGCCCGCGCTCGCCGCCGATCTGCTGCCGCCTCCGCCCCCTCCGCCGCCGCCGCTTCCGGCCCCGGTGGAGATCGGCTCCGGCTGGTATCTGCGCGGCGACTACACGATGAGCGACTTCCGCCACCCGAAGGACGACACCCTGCCGGGCACCGACGGTGCCAAGCTCGTCGGCTTCCGCCTCGGCAACACCGACGGCTACGGTGGCGGCATCGGCTACCGCTTCAACAGCTTCCTGCGGGCGGACGTCACCATCGACGGGCGCACCCGCAGCCGCTTCCGCGACTATTCCTCGCGCACCAACTTCGTCGAGGGCTTCAACACCGAGGCCGGCAAGCTCGACGTCCTGACCGGCCTGTTCAACGTCTACGTCGATCTCGGCACCTGGTGGGGCTTCACCCCCTATATCGGCGCCGGCGTCGGCATGGCGAGCAACCGCTTCCACGATGCCTGGACCGGCACGACCTGCTTCACCACCGCCTGCGGCAGCGGCGTCGACGGCAGCTACAAGATCGGGGCGCAAGGCTACGACGCCCGCGCCAACCACACGGCGATCGGCCTCGCCTGGGCGGCGATGGCGGGCATCTCCTACGAGATCGGCGCCGGCGTGAGCATCGATGCGAGCTACCGCTACCTCGAGGTCGGCAAGGCCCGCACCGGCTTCGACGCCTACAACCAGAATACCCGCATCAAGGACATCGCCGCCAACGAGTTCCGGGTCGGCCTGCGCTGGGCCTTCGGCAACGGCCTCGCCCTGCCGGGCCTCGGCGGCCTGACGTACTGAGATCCTTGCAGCTCGTCGCGCCGGTGATCTGGCGCAGACGCCGATCTCTCTCAATGTCATCCCGGGGCTCGACGACGTCGAGAACCCGGGATCCATAACCGCTGAGGATACCGAACCAGGCGGTGCGCGCTCAGCCTTGTGTTGCACTCTCGGCGGTTATGGATCCCGGGTTCCGCTGCGCGGCCCCGGGATGACGAGGAGGGTGGTAGACCCGGTGGAGGCCAAGCCGGCAGGCTCGCATGAGCCCGCCCATCGTCCATGCACCGGCCATGCGCCTTCGGCTGTGCCTGACGGCTTCTGGCCGCCGGCCCGCTGCGCTAGTGATGGCGCGGTGAGCGCCGGGCCAGGGGGCCCGGCCAGACCGGAGACACCGCATGGCCGCGCTTGACCGGATCCTCAACGACATCGACCGCGACCTCGACAATTCCCTGGAGCGGCTGTTCGCCTTCCTGCGCATCCCGTCGATCTCGACCGATCCGGCCTACGCGGCGGAGTGCCGGAAGGCGGCTGAGTGGCTCAAGGGCGACCTCGCTGCCATGGGCTTCGAGGCGTCCCTGCGCGAGACCGGCGGCCATCCGGTGGTGCTCGGCCACTACCCCAAGCCCGGCGCGCCGCACGTGCTGTTCTACGGCCATTACGACGTGCAGCCGGTCGATCCCCTGGACGAGTGGGAGACGCCGCCTTTCGAGCCGCGCATGGCGGTGCTGGCCGACGGCCGCAAGGTCATCAGCGCCCGGGGCGCCTGCGACGACAAGGGCCAGGTGATGACCTTCGTCGAGGCCTGTCGGGCCTTCAAGGCGATCGACGGCGAGTTGCCGGTCGGCGTCACCCTCCTGATCGAGGGGGCGGAGGAGGTCGGCTCGAAGTTCCTGCCCGAATGGGTCGCGGCGAACCGGGAGGAGCTGAAGGCCGACGTCGCGCTGGTCTGCGACACCGGGATGTGGGACCGCGACACCCCGGCCATCACCTCGTCCCTGCGGGGCCTCGCCTATTTCGAGGTCACGGTCGCTTGCGCCGACCGCGACCTGCATTCGGGCCTGTTCGGGGGGGCTGCCGCCAACCCGATCCGGGTGCTCTCGCGCATCGTCGCCGACCTGCACGACGACCAGGGCCGGGTGACCGTGCCGGGCTTCTACGACGGCGTGCACGAGACGCCGCCGGAGGTGCTGGAGCAGTGGCGCGGCCTCGACCTGACGCCTGAGAGCTTCCTCGGCACCGTCGGCCTGAGCGTGCCCGCCGGCGAGCGCGACCGGATGCTGATCGAGCAGATCCAGTCCCGCCCGACCTGCGACGCCAACGGCATCATCGGCGGCTACACCGGCGAGGGCACCAAGACGGTGATCGCCGCGAAGGCGAGCGCCAAGATCTCGTTCCGCCTCGTCGGCGACCAGGATCCGGAGGCCATCGACCGCAACTTCCGCGCCTTCGTCCAGGAGCGCATCCCGGCCGATTGCGAGGTCGAGGTCGTCACCCACAAGGGCTCGCGGGCGCTGGCGCTCCCCCACGGCATGCCGGCGCTGGAAGCCGCCAAGGGCGCGCTTGCCGAGGAATGGGGCAGGGCGCCGGTGACGATCGGGTCGGGCGGCTCGATCCCGATCGTCGGCGATTTCAAGCGCACGCTCGGCCTCGACACCCTGCTCGTCGGCTTCGGCCTCGACGACGACCGGGTGCATTCCCCGAACGAGAAGTACGACCTGCAGAGCTTCCACAAGGGCACCCGCTCCTGGGCACGGATCCTGGCGGCGCTCGCGAAGCAGGGCTGAGTCACCTGCCGCCGGACGACCGGCGGCAGTTCTCGTGCGTGGACACCTTGCCGCCGGGCGACCGGCGGCAGGCCTCTCCGGCACGGATCGTCGATCGCGAGGAGACCGGACATGCAGCAGAAGGTCATCGGCCTGATCGGCGGGATGAGCTGGGAGAGCTCGGCCGAATACTACCGCATCATCAACGAGACGGTTCGCGCCCGCCTCGGGGGCCTGCGCTCGGCGCGCTGCCTGATGTGGTCGTTCGATTTCGGCGAGATCGAGGCCCTGCAGCATGCCGGGCGCTGGGACGAGGCAACGGACGAGCTGGTCGCGGCCGCCCGGCGGCTGGAGCGGGGCGGGGCGGACTTCGTGGTGATCTGCACCAACACCATGCACCGCATGGCCGACCAGGTGCAGGCGGCGATCGGCCTGCCCTTGCTGCACATCGCCGACCCGACCGCCGGGCGGATCCGCGCCGCCGGCCTGTCCCGGGTCGGCCTCCTCGGCACCGCCTTCACCATGGAGCAGGATTTCTACAAGGGCCGGCTCGCGGCGCGCCACGGCCTCGACGTCCTGGTGCCCGAGGCCGGCGACCGGGCGGAGGTGCACCGGGTGATCTACGAGGAGCTGGTCCAGGGGCACGCATTGCCGGCCTCGCGCGAGGCCTACCGGGCGGTCATCGCCCGGCTGGTGGAGCGGGGCGCGCAAGCGATCATCCTCGGCTGCACCGAGATCATGCTGCTGGTGCGGCCGGAGGACAGCCCGGTACCGCTGTTCGACACCACGGCGCTGCATGCCGAGGCGGCGGTCGAGCGGGCGCTGGCGGACCTCTGATCCCCGCTACGCGCCGTCGACGAGGCGCCGGCTCAGAGCATTGTGCCGCTCAGCCAGCGCGCGCACGTCCAGCGTCAGCAGGTGCCCGTCCCGCACCACGACCCGCCCGTTGATCACGCTCAAGCCTACGCCCGGCGGCGCGCAAAACACCAGGGCGGCGACCGGATCGTGCAGGGCGCCGGCGACGCCAAGCCCCCGCGTATCGAAGGCGACGCAATCGGCGGCCATGCCGACTTTCAGGGCCCCGATATCGTCGCGCTCGAGCACCCGGGCGCCCCCCAGCGTCGCGATCTCCAGGGCCTCGCGGGCCGTCATCGCCGCGGGCCCGAAGCCGACGCGGGCGAGCAGCATCGCCTGGCGCGCCTCGCCGAGCAGGTGGCCGCCATCGTTCGAGGCCGAGCCATCGACGCCGAGGCCGACGGCCACGCCCTCGCAGCGCATCCGCGGCACCGGAGCGATGCCGGAGGCGAGCCGCATGTTCGAGCACGGGCAATGCGCGACCCCGGTGCCGGTGCGGGCGAACAGCCGGATCCCGTCCTCGTCGAGCTTGACGCAGTGGGCGTGCCAGACATCCGGCCCGACCCAGCCGAGATCGGCCGCGTACTCGGCCGGCGTCATCCCGAAGCGGGCGCGGCTGTAGGCGACGTCGTCCTGGTTCTCGGCGAGATGGGTGTGGAGCGAGACGCCGTAGGCCCGCGCCAGGGCGGCTGAATCCCGCATCAGGCCTTCGCTGACCGAGAAGGGCGAGCACGGCGCCACCACGATCCGGCGCATCGCGTAAGGGGCCGGGTCGTGCCAGGCCTCGATCAGGCGGCGCGTGTCGGCGAGGATCGCGGCCTCGTCCTCGACCAGCGCGTCGGGCGGCAGGCCGCCGGCGCTCTCGCCGCGGCTCATCGCCCCGCGGGCGGCGTGGAAGCGCAGGCCGATCGCCTCCGCCGCCTCGATGCTGTCGTCGAGGCGGCAGCCGTTCGGATAGAGGTAGAGGTGGTCGCTCGACGTGGTGCAGCCCGACAGCATCAATTCGGCCATCGCGGTTTGCGTCGAGATCCGCACCATCTCCGGCGTGAGCCGGGCCCAGATCGGATAGAGCGCCTTCAGCCAGCCGAACAGGTCCGCGTCCTGCGCCGCCGGCACGGCGCGGGTGAGCGACTGGTACATGTGGTGGTGGGTGTTCACGAGGCCGGGCAGCAGCACGTGGCCGGCGAGGTCGACCACCGTGTCGGCGGTCTCCGGCGCCGCCTCGGGCCCGCCGACCGCGACGATCCGGTTCGCCTCGATCAGCACGAAGCCGCGTTCGATCTCGCGCCGGTCGTCGTCCATGGTGACGAGGCGGTCGGCGTTGCGCAGGAGAAGCGTGGCCATGCGGGACTCCGGCAGGATCGGGCCGCATGCTGGGCGCGCCGGCCGGCACGGGTCAAGCCGCGCTTGACCGAGCGGCAGCCCTCGGGCACCCCCTGAGCCTCCAGGCAAGAGGCCAAGGCATGAGGCCGAGAGCGGAGATCCGAGCGATGTCGATGCCCTTAAGCTCCGGGACCATGAGCCCCGCGACGCCGCGCCTGACGACCCACGTGCTCGACACCGCCCATGGCCGCCCGGCCGCCGGGGTGGCGGTGCAGCTCTGGCGCCTCACCGACGGCACGCGGGAGCAGGTCGCCCGGACCCTCACCAACGCGGACGGCCGCTGCGACGCGCCCCTGCTCGCCGGCGCGGCGCTGGCGCCGGGCATCTACGAGATCGTCTTCGCGGTCGGCGCGTATTTCGCCGGGCAGAGCGATGCCGGCGCCGGCGATTTCCTCGACGAGGTGCCGGTGCGCTTCGTGGTCCGGCCCGGCCTGGACCACTACCACGTGCCGCTGCTGATCGCGCCCTACGCCTACAGCACCTATCGGGGCAGCTGACGGAGTCTCCCGCCGGAAGGACCTTCGAGACCGGGGACCTGGATCAGGCGCCCGGCTTCTGCCAGCCGCGCCGGCGCTCGGCGAGGCCGTGCTCGCGGTAATGGAGCAGCGGGTTCACGCCCGCCCGCTCGACGTCCGGATTGGCCGAGAGGTAGCCGCTGGTGCTGAACTCGGCGGACGGATCCCGGCCCTCGCGCCAGCCGAAATGCAGGTAATGCTCGAGGGGGTCGCAGCCCTCGGCCGCCACGTCCGGATTCTTGCCGAGATAGTAGATCGGGTCGAACCCGCCGACGAGAAAGGGCGCGGACGGCTTGCGGCTCCAGTGGGTGATGCGCCACAGCATCGGACGTTTCGAGGCTCCCTTGGGCGAAGCCGAGCGGCGCCGGTATTCGATGACCTAGCGTTCCGTCGCTTTCCCACGCTCAGGAAAGCTGAATCGCGAGCCCGGCGCAAGAGGACGATAGCCGAGGGAATCACCCTCTTGCCGCTTTTCGGCGTCACTCGCGCGGGGTACTCGGCGCTGGATTGCACGCAAGGCCTCATCTCCGCCACAAGTTGCAGCCTCACTGGGTCCGGGCGGCGGGGCGCGTTGCACAGGAGCCGACGATGGGACTCGTCATTCTCGATCCCCAATCGGGGACACGCGTCGAAATCGGCCTAGCATCCCCCGATCAGGGGACTGGTCCCGGAGGGGCGAACAGGGCAGGTAGGATGAATGTCCGGCCGGAAGGATTGCCCATGCCTCGATACTTCTTCAACACTCACATCGGCGAGGACGTGATCACCGATCTGAACGGTGAAGAACTGCGCGATCCCGATCACGCCTGGGAGGCCTCGCGCGCGATCATCCGCGCGATGATGGACGATCCCAAGATGAGCCATAGCGGGAACCAGGACCGGCTGCTCGCCGCGAGCCTCGTGGTGACCGACGAGGCCGGCGAGGTGGTGCTGGAATTCCCCTTCGCCGAGGCCCTGGCGGGCGATGCGCCCGAGGACCTGCGGCATCAGGAGGAGCCGCGGCACCACGAGGGGCCGAACGCCCAGTGAGGCGCCTCCGTCGCGGCCGGTGGGGCGGTCGTCCTCCGGCCCGGCCGGGGCCGAATGCATGACAATTGTCCGCCGCGCCCTATATGATGAGAGGGCGCCGGGGGCGGGCCGCACACGGCGGCCCGTTCGGCCCGGCGCCCTCTCCGAGGCTGCGGCTCGCCCGCGCCTCGCAAGAGGGATGACGTCATGGCGACCCAAGACAGCACCGCGCGCGGACAGGCCGAGACCCGCGCGGCGCGGGCCCAGATGCAGGCCGAGATGGCGGCGCAGGCTTGGTCCGACCTCGCCAGCGCAGAGCGTAGCCGCGACGACAACATGGCCCGCCTGAAGGCCCTGCGTCTCGCACGCGAGGCCGAGGAGGCTGAGACGGCCGCGGCTGCCAAGGCCGCCAAGGCCGCCCCCAAGTCGAGGGCGAAGAAGAAGGCTTGAATCTCCTCCGCGCCGACAGGCGCGGGCAGAGAAGGGTTGTGAGTCCGCGCCCGGGGCGCGGGACGGATGAGCCGAGCTCTCCGAGGCGGGGCCCGAGGTGCCCCGCCCACCCTCGAGCGGCCACGCCCGGCACGCGCGCGTCGACGGCGGCATGGAGATCCCTCGCGATCCGGGATTGCCGTCGGCGAGGTTCGGTCGCCGCCTCCCGCTGTATTCACCGGGCCGCACGGACGATCGCAGCACCGGTCCCGCCTCGGTCGCCAGTCTTCGGCGGCGCCGGAAAGTCCATGGCGGCCGTTTCGTCTCGGCGCTGAAACTATCGATATCTAGGAAAATTTTCTAAGCCCTGCGACCCGGCCGCAGTGGGCCCGCTCTCGTCAATGCTTCATCATGCTACTATGACTGACAATATTTCATTGTAATATCTATCATCATGCAATGTATCGGCGCGTTTCAGCGATACAAAATGTCAATGTCTCTCGGATAACCGTTACCTGAATCAGAGGAACGGCATATGAAAAATCGCGTCGGAATGACGGCGAAGCTGGTCATGATCGTCGCCTGCGCGATCGTCATGACGACGGCGGCGATGTGGATGGCGGCATCGCGACAGGTCTGGCGCGACCTGCAGCGGCAGGACCTGGAGCGGGCGCAGCAGAACGGCCGCACGCTCGCCCTGATCTTCGCCGGCCGGGTGCCCGGGGCGACGGCGATTGTCGAGGGCGGGCAGGTGAGGGCGGTGACCGCACCGGCCCTGACCGACTTCGCCGACGCCTCGGTGGTCGACGAGTCCGTCGCCTATGTCGGCGGCAGCGCCACGGTGTTCGCCTACGATTCCACCAAGGACGCCTTCATCCGTCGGGTGACGACGGTGCGCCGGGAGAACGGCGAGCGCGCGGTCGGCACGGCCCTGGCGGCGGACAGCCCGGCGCAGGGCGCCTTGCGCCGCGGCGAGGCGTTTCGCGGCGAGGTGACGCTGTTCGGCCGCCCGTTCCAGACGATCTACCAGCCGATCCGCGACGCCGGCGGCCGCGTCAGCGGCGTGCTCTATGTCGGGGTGCCGGTCGAGGAATCCTACGCGACCCATGCGGCGGCGATGCGCGCCATCACCCTCGCGGCGGGGGTGATCGCGCTGCTGGCCTGCCTGGTGGCGGCCCTGGTGGCCCGGCGCCTCGTGCGGCCCCTCGTCGACATCGCGGCGCGGGTCTCCGGCCTTGCCGCCGGCGACCTCGCGACCCCGATCCGCCATGCCGGGCGGGGCGACGAGATCGGCGCCGTCGCCAAGGCCCTCGAGACCCTGCGGGAAACCAGCCGGCGCGCCCTCGCCCTCGAGGAGGAGGGCCGGCGCGGGAGCGAGGCCGCGGAACGCCGGCGCACCGCGCGCGACGCGGCGGTGGCGGCCTTCCGGGGCGAGGTGGCCTCCCTGGTCGCGGCCCTCGGGCAGCGCGTCGCGGGCTTGAGCGAGCGGGCCGGCGCGATGACGGCGCAGGCCGAGGCGTCCGAGAGCGCGATCGCGGCGGCCTCCGCTCGGTCGGAGGCCGCGGCCGGCAATGTCGCCACGGTGGCGGGCGCCGCGGAGGAGCTGTCGGCCTCGGTCGGCGACATCACCGGCCAGGTCGCCCGGGCGCGGGAGAGCACCGCCTCGACCCTCGTCGAGGCGCAGGCCGCGGACAGCCGGGTTGGCGAGCTGGTCCGGGCCTCGGCCCAGATCGGCGACGTCGTGGCGCTGATCGACGCCATCGCCGCGCAGACCAACCTGCTCGCGCTCAATGCGACGATCGAGGCGGCCCGGGCGGGTGCGGCCGGCCGCGGCTTCGCGGTGGTCGCCGCCGAGGTCAAGGCGCTCGCCGGGCAGACCGCCCAGGCGACCGAGGAGATCACCCGGCAGGTCAGCGGCCTGCGCGGTGCCACCGAGGAGACCGCCGCCACCCTGGCGCGGATCCGCGCCCGGATGCACCACATCGACGAGACCACCGCCGGCATCGCCGCGTCGGTGACCCAGCAGGGTGCGGCGACGCAGGAGATCTCCCGCAGCGCCGGTGGGGCGGCGGAGGCCTCCCGCGCCATGGCGCGCGACTTCGCCACGGTGATCGGGGCGGCCCGCGACACGGCCGGCGCCGCCGGCACGGTCGACGCCGCCGCCCGCGAGGTCGACGGGCTCACCGCGCGGCTCGACGCCGAGGTCGAGCGCTTCCTGCGGCAGGTCGCGGCCTGAGCCGCCGCGTCACACCCCGATCGCCGCCTTCACCAGTTCCGGCCGCATCGGCAATTCGCGCAGGCGCACCCCCGCGGCATTGCGGATCGCGTTGGCGAGCGCTGCGGCGGTCGGGCCCTGCGCGACCTCGCCGGCGCCGAGGAACGGCTGGCCGGGGCGGTCGATCAGGTGGACGTCGAGGCGCTCGGGAATGTCGGGGAAGCGGGCGATCGGGTAGGTGCTCCAGTCGCGGCTCGTCGGCCCCTCGGCATCGTGCCCCACCGCCTCGAACAGGCTCCAGCTCATCGCCTGGATGATCCCGCCCTCGATCTGGTCACGGATGCCATGCGGGTTGACGACTTGGCCCGCATCCACCGCGGCCTGCGCCCGTACCAGCCGGACCCGGCCACTCTCGTGCGCCACCTCGACCTCGACGGCGAGCGCGCAGAAGGCCGCGAGGTTCTTGTAGCGGGCGAAGGCGAAGCCGGCGCCGCGGCCCTTCGGAAGAGCCTTTCCCCAGCCGAAGCGGCCGGCAGCCTCCTCAATCACGGCCCGCGCCCGCGGATCGTCGAGATGGTCCAAGCGGAAGGCGACCGGGTCGGCGCCGGCGGCCTCGGCCAGCTCGTCGACGAAGCTCTCGATCGAGAACACGTTCATGTAGGCGCCGAGGCTGCGCAGGGCCGAGACCCGCAGCGGCATGTCGATGACGAAGTCGTGCGCCACCCGGGCTTTGGGAAAGCGGTAGAGCGGGATGGCGTTGCGGTCGCCGCCGCCCTCGGGCTGCGGCAGCGCCTTCGGGGGCGGGGCCGGAAAAGGTTTTTCGAGCATCCGGGCCGAGAGCAGCTGGCCGGCGCCGGGCGGGCGGGTGAGGTGGGTCGGGCTGCGCACCGCGTAGTCCCAATCAATGACGCGCCCGTCGGGTCCGAGCACCGCCGAGGCCTCGGTCAGCATCGCGCCGCCATAGGGCTCCCACAGGTGCTCCTGCTCGCGGGTATACTGCACCCGCACCGGCCGGCCGGGGAGGGCGCGGGCGAGGAGCGCCGCGTCGCCGGCCGCGTCGTCGGCGCCGTTATGGCCGTAGCAGCCCGAGCCCTCGACATGGATGCAGCGCACCTGCTCCTCGGGCAGGGCCAGCATCTCGGCGAGCGCCTTGCGCAGGGGGAACATGCCCTGCGCGTGCGACCACACGGTGAGCCGGTCGCCGTCGAACTCGGCCACCGCGCAGGACGGGCCGATCGAGCCGTGCATCTGGTAGCGCCGGCGATACTGCGCGGTGATCCGCCGGCCCGCCGGCACCGGCGCGTCGGCCCCGGCCTCGTGGATGATCGTCCGCGTCGCCGATCGGCCCGCGAGGTCGGAAAAGAGCGCGTCGGGCTCCGGCACGCTCGCGCCGCCCTGCCAGACCGCGACCCGCGCGAGCGCCCGCATCGCCGTCACGGCGGCGTATTCCCGCTCAGTGAGCACCGCCATGAAGTCGCCGTCGCGATGCACCCGGATCACCCCGGGGCGGGCGGCGACCGCCTCCGCGTCGAGGCCGACGAGGCGGGCGCCGGGGCGGGGCGGGCGCAGGATCCGCGCATGCACCAGACCGGGCGCGCGGATGTCCTGGACGTAGGCCGCGCCGCCCGCGACCTTGGCGGGGATGTCGACCCGCGGCAGAGGCCGGCCGACCACATTGTAGGTCGCGGGATCCCGCAGGGCGACCGCCTCGGGCACGGCTGCATCGAGCACGACCTCCGGGGCGATCTCGCCGAGCGCGAGGCGCCGCCCGTCTGGGGCCGCGACGCCGCCGCCCTCGATCCGCAGAGCGGCGGGCGGCAGGCCGAACCGGCGCCCCGCGGCCTCGACGACCAGCGCCCGCGCCGCCGCGGCGGCGTGCCGGATCGCGGTGGCCGAATCCTGCATCGAGTGGCTGCCGGCGGCGTAGCCCTCGTTCGGGGTCAGCTCGGTATCGGCGGTGTGGAGGCGCAAGGAGGTGGGCTCCAGCCCCAACTCCTCCGCCGCGACTTGGATCAGCGCCGTCTTGATCCCCTGGCCGAGCTCGGCCTTGCCGGTGAGCACCGAGACGGTGCCGTCCTCGCCGATCCGGATCCAGGCATCGATCCGTGGCGCCTGCCCCAGGCTGCCGGGCAGGGAGGCCGCCTCGACGCGTCGCGGCAGCCCGATCCCGACGAGGAGCGCGCCGCCGACGAGCAGGGTGCGGCGGGTGAGGGCGGTCACCGCGTCGCCCCCGTGGTGGCGGGCTCCCCGGCGGCGCGCCGCACGGCGGCGAGGATCCGCATATGGGTGCCGCAGCGGCAGAGGTTGAAGCGCAGCGCGTCGCGGATCTCGGCGTCGCTCGGATGGGGGACCGCGCGCAGCAGGGCGTGGGCCCGCATCACCATGCCGGCGATGCAGTAGCCGCATTGCGCCGCGTTCTCGGCGATGAAGGCGGCCTGGAGGGGGCCCGGATTCTCCGGGCTTCCCAGGCCCTCGACGGTGGTGACGGATCGGCCCTCCAGCACGCCGATCGGGGTGAGGCAGGACAGGATCGCGCGGCCCTCGACCTCGACCGTGCAGGCGCCGCACTGGCCCAGCCCGCACCCAAACTTGGCGCCGTTGAGCCCGAGCTCGTCGCGCAGCACGTAGAGGAGCGGGGTCTCGGGTGCCGCCTCGACCGCCTGGATGCGGCCGTTCACCGTCAGGGTCGGCATCGGCGTCTTCTCCTCAAGGCCCCGCCTCGGCCCGGGCGCCGGGGCGGGGGGCGTCGCGCATCATGTCCCGCACCGTCGCGTCGAGGTTCGGCCACGGCCCGTCGGGGCTGAACCGGGCGCGCAGGTAGGCGGCGAGGTCGGTGACTTGACCGGGTGTCAGCATCGCGCCGTAGGCCGGCATGATCGGCCCCGGCGCGCGCTCCCGCGGGGCGATGCCGTCGCGCAGGACCAGGATCAGGTTGCGCGGGTCGGGCGCCCGCACGGTGGTGCGGTGGCCGAGCGAGGGCGTGGTGTAGGGCACGCCGCCGGCGGCCCCGCCGCCGCTCTCGTGGCAGGTCGCACAGGCGCCCGCATAGGTCGCTGCGCCCCGGGCGAGGGCGGGGTCGTCGCCGGGAATCGCACGGTCGACCGGCCCGGTGCGGCTGCCGGCCGGGCCGGGGCCGTAGAGCGTGGCGACGTAGGACGCGAGCGCCCGGATCTCGCCGTCCGGGACGGTCCTGTGGGCGTCGACCACCGGGCGCATCGGCCCGGCGGCCCCGCCATGTTGCGGATCCCACTCGGCGAGGTAGCGGGCGAGGCTGTCCCGGTCCCAGGCGAGCGGCGAGGGCGAGGAGCGGTCGAGGGGCGGGACCCACCAGCCGTCGGCCTCGCCCCCGGAATAGGCCTTCGATCGCACCTCGGCGCCCAGGAGGTTGCGCGGGCTGTGGCAGGCGCCGCAATGGCTCAGGGCCTCGGCGAGGTAGGCACCGCGATGCCACTCCGCGTCGCGCTGCGGATTCGCCGGGATCTTGGGCTCTCGCACGAAGAGCAGCTTCCAGCCGGCGAGGAGCGGGCGCCAGGAGAGCGGGAAGGGAAGGGCGTTGGGCGTCGCCTCCTGCCGCACCGGCTCGCGGGTCATCGCGAAGGCGTAGAGGGCGGCGACGTCCGGATCGGTCAGGCCGGCATAGTGGGTGTAGGGGAAGGCCGGGTAGAGGTGGCGCCCCTCGGCATCGACGCCCTCGCGCATCGCCCGGGTGAAGGCGGCCAGCGAGTAGCGGCCGATGCCCGTCTCCGGGTCCGGCGTGATGTTGGTGGCGTAGATCGTGCCGAACGGCGTGCCGATGCCGCGTCCGCCCGCGTAGGGCCGGCCGCCTTCCGCGGTGTGGCAGGAGGCGCAGTAGCCGAGCGACGCGAGCACTGCGCCCTTGCGGACCAGCTCCGGCGCGGTCTCGGCCGGCGTCGCACCACCCGGTGCGAGGGCGGGGCGCCACGCCGCGGCCGCGAACCCTGCGGCGGCAAGGACGAAAGCGCTTCCCAGCCAGACGGCGATCCGGCGACGTCCCCCCAACCGGCTCCTCCCGCCACGCGAACCCCGACGCTGCGAAGGCTCGCACCGCCGGTGGCGAGACAACCGATGCTCCTTGCCACGGTTCCGGCGGACCCTTCCGCGCGCGCAGGCCTGCCTGCCCCCCGCACAGTCTTGCCGCAATCCCGCGAAACAGTGATATCGTCCGATCGGCGGAGCGACGCCGGTTTGGCTTGGCCGTATCGGTCGAGCGGCGGAGCTTCCGCATGGTTCGACCCCGAGCGGACGGTCTCCCGCCCGCCCGCTTCCTCCGTTCAGCCCGGTCCCGTTCTTGCTGATCCCGCGGGGCCGACGGGCGATCCGTCCCGGGATCGTTTCGGATGCGGCTCACCCGCACGAGACCGACGCCGCATGGCCCAGCAGAGTTTCCACGCCCGCCTCGGGCCACCGTCGATGAGCGCCGACGACGCGGCCTGCCGGGCCTGCTGCGGCCAGATGCGCGCCCATTGGCAGGAGCGCCCCCACGCCCGCCTGATGGTGGTGGCCTCGACCCCGGTGGTCGAGGCGTTCGGCGGCGGCGTCGAGACCCGCTACCTCTGCCTCGAATGCGGGCACACCCTGATGCACTCGACCGGCCGGTTCGGCCAAGGATGGCATTGAGGCAAGGGTGGCATTGACGGGTTCGACCCGGATCGGCGAAGGACGGCCCGTCCCGGGGAGCCGTGTCCGATGCCTCACGCGATCGTCACCCTGGCAGAGCGGCCCGACCTCGTGCCGGTCACCGCGCGCTGGCGCTGGGAGGCCTTCCAGCAGGGCCAGGGCCGCAGCTTCGCCGAGGTGATTGCGGCGGAAGCCGTGGGCGCCGCCGCCGCCTCGCTGCCCCGCACCTTCGTGCTTCTGGTCGACGACGAACCCGTCGGCATGGCGAGCCTCGCCGCCCACGACCTCGACACGCGGCCCGATCTGACGCCCTGGCTCGCCGGCGTCTTCGTCGCGCCCCACGCCCGGGGCCGCGGGCACGCCGCCCGGCTGGTCGCGGCGGTGGAGACGGAGGCGGTCGCCCGCGGGATCCCGACCCTGTGGCTCTACACGCGCAGCGCCGAGGGGCTCTATGCCCGGATCGGCTGGCGAACGGTCGAGAGGGTATCGTACCGGGAGAAGATGTACGCGCTGATGCGGCGGGATTTGTCAGCGTCTGCTTGACTTGCTGTGCCGGTTAATCCGGCCCCGTGACTGACAAGTCTCAACGTCATCCCGGGGCTCGACGAAGTCGAGAACCCGGGATCCATAACCGCCAAGGGTTGAGAACGAAGCGAAAGACGTTCCGCTTCATCCTGGAGCGTCAGCGGTTATGGATCCCGGGTTCCGCTGCGCGGCCCCGGGATGACGTCGAGACTTGTCAGAATGCGTGCCCGATCGACCGGCGCAACGGATCATACGGGCCGTCAGAACCGCCCCGCCAGCGTCAACCGCACGGCCGTCGGCTCGACCGGGTGGAAGTGCCGGTCGGCGACGCCCGCCGCCTCTCCGGGCAGGCGCGATTCATAATAGTAGGTGATCTGGTCGGCCCGGGCGTTCGTCAGGTTGAGCACGTCGAGGGCGAGGCTGACGCCATTGTCGAAGGCGTAGCCGATCCGGCCGTTGAGCAGGGCGGTCGGCTTCGAGCGCACCGAATTGTCCTCGATCAGGGGCCGCGGCCCGAAATAGCGGAAGCGCAGGGTCCCGAACCAGCCCTGGCCCTCGCCGAAGGTGACGCCCGCCGAAGCGATGGTGGTCGGTGCCTCCGGCACCCGCCGGCCGACCGGGTCGCGGTCGGCGAAGCGGGCATTGGTGAGGGTCAGGTCGCCCTCCAGCCGCAGCCAGGGCGTGACGGCGTAGTGGTTGCTCCACTCGATGCCGAAGCGGCGGGTCGGCCGGCTCGGCTCGGTGGTGCCGGTGTCGCCCTGGAACAGGTTCTCGGAGGCGAAGTCGAGCCTGAACAGGGCGAGGCTGGTCTCCAGCCCGGCGATCGAGCGGTTGCGGATCCCGACCTCGTGGCCCGTCGAGGGGACCAGGAACGGCGAGCGGGCGATATTGAACAGAGGGCTCGCCGGATCGACCGTCGCGGTGACGCCGCGGGCGTCGTTCGAGTGGAAGCCGCCGCCGTAATTCAGGTAGATCTCGGTATCCGCCCACGGCCCGAACACCGCGCCGAGCTTCGGGTTGACGATGCCGTCACGGGCTTTCCCTGAATTCGCGGCTGTGTCGGAGCGGACGTTGGCATAGTAGCCATCGGCCCGGAAGCCGACGCTGGTGCGCAGCCAGTCGGTCCAGCGCACCCGGTTCTCGTAGTAGAACGCCGCGCTCGCCTCCAGCACCCGGTCGTCGAGCACCGTCGAGCGGTATTGTCGGGCGGTGGTGTTGAACAGGCCGACCCGGATGTCGTCGGTGCGGGTCTGCACGCCGATCTCGTTCTCCATGGCCAGCCCGAACAGGTCGCCCTGGAAGACACGGCTGATTTCGCCGCCGCCGAGCACCCGGGCGTCGCGCTGGCGGAACTGATCGCCGTTGACCGGATCGTTCAGAAAGTAGGTGAAGTTGTTCCAGAGGTTCATCTGGTAGCGGATCACGTAGGCCGAGGCTCGCGTGATGCCGCCGGCATCCGACTGGCTCCAGCGCCCGGAGAGCGAGAAGCGCCCGGTGTCGCCGCCGTCGGTCGGATCGAGGCTGCCGTAGCGGCCGATGATCCCCTCCGCCACCGCGTGCTCGGGGATCTGGTTGGTGGCGTTCCACTTGGCCCAATAGGCCATGCCGGTGACGGAAAAGCCGTCCGTCGCCGTGCCCTGGCTGTAGCGGGCGACGCCGTTGAGCTTGCGCAGGGCATCGGGCACGACCCATGGCCCGTCATAGGCCTGCGCCTCGCCCGCGACGAGAAGGTTGCCGGCGCCGAGCGGCACCGAGGCCGCCGAGAGTCCGCGCCTGAAGCCGAAGCTGCCCAGCGTCGTCAGCGCGATGTTCCTGTCCAGTTTGTCGAGGTAGTCGATCCGCACCGAGCCGGCGGAGGCGAAGTCGCCGTCGCGGACGAAGTAGGGCCCTTTGTGGAATTCGACCGCGCCGACGAGCTCGGGGATCAGGAAGTTGAGGTCGGCGTAGCCCTGGCCATGGGCGTGGGTGCGCATGTTCACCGGCATGCCGTCGACGTGGATGGCGATGTCGGTGCCGTGGTCGAGGTTGAAGCCGCGCAGGAAGAACTGGTTGGCTTTGCCCTCGCCGGAATGCTGGGTGACGATCAGGCCCGGCACCGCCTCCAGCACCTCGCCCGGGCGGGTGACGGGCAGGCTGTTGATGACGGCCCCACTGACGATGCCGGCGCTCGCCGCCTCGACCGGGCGCAAGGCGCCGCCGATGCCGGTGATTCCGCCGGGATAGCCGGCGCTGGCCGCCCCCGGTGCGGCGGGGGCCGGCGCCTTCACCTCGATCTGGTCGAGGGGGATGGCGTCCTGGGCGTGAACGGCAACGGGCAGGCACGCGGCCAACGCCGCAAGGAACGGGAGACGGGAGACAGGCACGGGCGAGCCTTCACGGGCTGTGGCACGTCACCGTGGAGGCACCGACACACCCCGGCCGGCGCGGCCCACATGTGACCACGGCTGACGGCAGGTCTCCTGACTCGCGGGTCTCAGCCCTCGATCGTCTTCCCGGGTTCGCGGCCCAGTGACGTCGGTGATGGAGGGCTCGCCGCTCACAGTTGCGGGGGCAGCCGCGGCTTCTCGGCACCGCGTTCCCTTTTGATCCCCGAGGGGAACCGTCCCGTCGAGGTGTAGGCGGGACCGGGGCGGGCGCCAACGGGGCGCGCGCCGATTTGTCGGGCGTGTTGCCGGTTGTCGACGGGACACCGCGCGGGGTCCTGCTTTCCGCGCGACGCCGTCGCCTCAATCCGCCAGCGGCCGCGCCTCTTCCGGCAGCATGATCGGAATGCCGTCGCGGATCGGGTAGGCGAGCTTGGCCGAGCGGCTGATTAGCTCCTGGCGCGCGGAATCGTAGTCGAGCCGCTCCTTGGTCAGGGGGCAGACCAGGAGCTCGAGCAGCTTCGGGTCGATGCGGGTGGCCTCGAAGGAGGCGGGGGAATCGCTCACGGGACGTCCTTCCGAATGGTCCGGCGAAGGCCTTAGCCCAAAGCGCCGCCTATTGCAGCGTCGGCTCGGCGCCCGAGGCCCGCACCAGCTCCATCTCGGTCACGGCGATCAGCACCTCGGCCCGGGTCTTGAGGTCGGGCGCCTCCAGCATCGCCTGCTTCTCGCGCGGGCCGAACGGGCTCATCATGCACAGCGCATTCACCAGGGCCTCGTTCGGCGCCTCCTCGATCCCGGCCCAGTCGACCTTGAGGTCGTTGGCCTCGACGAAATCGCGCAGGGCCTTCAGCACGCCGGCGCGGTCCACCGCCTCTTCGCCGGCCCGGGCGTGGAAGTCGCTCTCGAACGGCGCGAAGGTGACCTTGCAGCGGCGAAAGCCCGTGGCGTTCGGCAGCTCCTCCTCGATCCGGAACCGGGCGATGCCGGTGAGCGAGATCAGGTAGCGGCCGTCGCCGGTCTCGGCGAACTGGGTCACGCGGCCGGCGCAGCCGACCCGGAAGAGCTTGGGCGAGAGCGGGGTCTCGCCGGATTCGGAATCCGGCTGGATCATGCCGATCACCCGGTCGGTGCGCAGGGCCTCGTCGATCATCGCGAGGTAGCGCGGCTCGAAGATGTTGAGCGGCATCTGGCCCCGCGGCAACAGCAAAGCCCCGGGGAGGGGAAAGACCGGGATCTCGGTCGGGCAGTCGGCCGGCCCCTTGTAGGCGACGTTCATGCTCATCGGCGTCGCTCCAGCGCGGATCGGAGGGGGCCCCGGGCTCCGTCGTCTCGGGCCCGGGGTCGCAAGCTGGATCTAGGGCGCGGCCCGCCGGCGTGGATACCTGACCGGCGTAATGCCGCGCCCGGGATGCACTTCGCGATTCACGTGGCCGCGTCGTCAGGAGAACATCAGGGTCGACAGCTTGCGCCGGCCGCGGATGGTCATCGGATCCATCGGCCCCCAGGCCTCGAACAGCTGGAGCAGCTGCTTGCGGGCGCCGTCGTCGTTCCAGGACCGGTCGCGGCGGACGATCTCGATCAGCTGGTCGACCGCCTCCTGCTGCTGGCCCTTGGCGTTGAGGCCGAGCGCGAGGTCGAACCGGGCCTGGTAATCGGCGGGATCGGCCTCGATCCGGCGCTGGAAGCCGGCGAGGTCGCCCAGCGACGCCGCCTGCTCGGCGAGCTCGATCGCGGCCTTCACGGCGGCGATGGCCGGGTCCTTGGCGGCCTCGGGCGGCGCGGCCTCGAGGAAGCGGCGCGCACCCTCGACGTCGTCGCGGTCGAGGAGCAGGCGGGCGAGGGCCGCGATGGCGCCGGCATGCCCCGGCTCCTGGCCCAGCACCGCGGCGTAGATCTCGGCGGCGGCGTCGGGATCGCCGGCCTCGGCGGCGCTCTGCGCCTCCGCCATCAGGTCCTCGACCGCGGTCGGGCCGAGGGGGCCGACCAGGCGCTCGATGAAGGCCTTGATCTGAGCCTCGGGCAGGGCGCCCATGAAGCCGTCCACCGGCTGGCCGCGCTGAAACGCGATCACCGCCGGGATCGACTGGATGCCGAGCTGGCCGGCGATCTGGGGATGCTCGTCGATGTTCATCTTGACGAGCTTGACCTTGCCGCCTGCGTCCTTGACGGCCTTCTCGATGATCGGGGTGAGCTGCTTGCACGGCCCGCACCACGGCGCCCAGAAATCGACCAGCACCGGCTGCTGCAGGGATTCCTGCATCACGTCCTGGCGGAAGGTCGCGGTGGTGGTGTCCTTGATCAGGGCGCCCGCGGGGGGCTGGCCGGCCGCGGGAGTGTCGGTGAGCATCGATGACCTCGGGAGAACGGCCTTCACGTCGCGGGCCTGGACGGCCCGCCGATCAGATGGGGTAGACCGGCCGCCCCGGCCAGGGCAAGGCGCGGAAAGCCTGAAAAAGAACGGAAAAACCGCAAAGCCGGACGCCGGGCCCGCGGGCCTGGCGTCCGGCGCTCCGTCACGCTGCCGCCGGTGCGGCCTGGCGCATCCGGCCGATCATCAGCGACATCAGCGCGGCCATCAGGGCGGTGAGGCCGGCGGCCAGGAACGCCTCGAGGTAGCGCCCTTCCGAGGCCCGCACCAGGCCGGCGCCGAAGGCGGCGGTGGCGGCCCCGAGCTGGTGGCCGGCGGCGATCCAGCCGAACACGATCGGGGCGTCGCGCTCGCCGAAGGCCTCGTTGGCGAGCCTGACCGTCGGCGGCACCGTGGCGATCCAGTCGAGGCCGTAGAACACCGCGAAGATCGACAGGCTGTAGAACGAGAAGTCGGTGAAGGGCAGGGCCATCAGCGACAGGCCGCGCAGGCCGTAATAGACGAACAGGAGCTTGCGCGGGTCGTAGCGGTCGGTGAGCCACCCCGAGCCGGTGGTGCCGATGAGGTCGAACACGCCCATCAGCGCGAGCAGCCCCGCGGCCCGCACCTCCGGGATGCCCTGGTCGGCGCAGAACGAGATCAGGTGGGTGCCGACCAGCCCGTTGGTGGTGAGGCCGCAGATGAAGAAGGTGCCGAACAGGAGCCAGAAATCGCCCTTGGCGCTCGCCCGCACCAGCCCGTCGATCGCCGCCTTGAACGGATTGGCGCGCCGGGGCGGCTCGGAGACGGTACCCGGCGCCGCCCCGTAGGGGGTGAGGCCGATATCGGAGGGCCGCTCCGGCAGGAGCCAGGCGACGAGGGGGATCAGCGCCGCGATGGCGCAGGCGACGGTGAGCACCACCGGCTGCCAGCCGCCCGCCTGCGCGATCGCCGCGAGTCCGGGCAGGAAGACCAGCGTGCCGGTGGCGGTGCTGGCGGTGAGAAGGCCCATGAACAGGCCGCGGCGCACGGCGAACCAGCGGTTCACCACGGTGGCGCCGAGCACGATGGCGACGCAGCCGCTGCCGAGGCCCGACAGCACGCCCCAGGTGGCGATGAGGTGCCAGGGCTCGCTCATCAGCGCGCTCAGCGCCGTCGAGGCCGCCATCAGGGCGAGCGCGCAGAGCAGGGTGCGGCGGATGCCGAAGCTCTGCATCAGGGCCGCCGCGAAGGGCCCGACGAGGCCGTAGAGGAAGATGCCGAGCCCGGCGGCGAAGGAGGTGGTGCCGCGGCTCCAGCCGAAGGCCTGCTCCAGCGGCAGGATCAGGACGCCGGGCGAGGCCCGCAGGCCCGCCGCCGCGAGCAGGCACAGGAAGATCACGCCCACCACCACGAAGGCGTAGTTCTGGCCGAAGGGCCGCGGTCTCGGAGCGGCAGGGGAGGCGAGGCCCCGCGGCGACACGGTCGAACTCATGCTGGGACATCCTCCCCGAATCGTGCTAGGACGTTACGTACCAGTCAGTAACATCGTCAAGGGTGAAATCATGGCGGAGGGGCATGACGGCAGCGCACCCGTCCGGGCCGGCGACCGGATCCGGGCCGCCGCCCGCGATCTGTTCTACGACCGCGGCTTTCGCGGCGTCGGCGTCGACGAGATCGTGGCCCGGGCCGGGGTGACGAAGCCGAGCCTCTATCGCGGCTTCGCCTCGAAGGACGCGCTCGTCGTCGCCTGCCTGGAGGATTACGACCTGCGCCTGCGCTCCCGCCTCGACGAGGCGCTGGCGGCCCATCCGGACGATCCGCGAGCCGGCCTCGTCGCCTTCGTCGACGGCATCGCGACGCGCAGCGCCCGGCCGGGCTTTCGCGGATGCGGCCTCTCCAACGCCGTGGCCGAGTATCCGGAGGCGGACCATCCCGTCCGCGCGGCGGCACGGGAGGGCAGGCGCGCGCTCCATGCCCGCCTCGCCGAGGTCGCGGGCGCGCTCGGCGCCGAGGCGCCCGAGCGCCTCGCCGACGCCATGCTGCTCCTCGTCGAGGGCGCCTTCGCCTGCGGGCAGATCTTCGGGCCCGACGGGCCGAACCGCTCGCTGTCCGGCGCCGCCGAGATCCTGATCGCCGCGAGCCGGCCCGGAGCGTCAGCATCGCGCGGTGCACCATAGAATTCCGGCAATAAATCGGGGGGCGGCGGCAGCACGGCCTTGATTCCGTCGCCGTGATCGGTCGATACGCGAGAGTTGACGCCGATCGCGGCCCATCGCCTCTCAGGCAGAGTCCGGGCCGCGACCCCCGTGGAGTAGAGCGTATGACCCTCGTACGACGTTTCCAGGTCGCGCCGGCGCTGGTCCGCCTGATCCGCAAGGAGCGCGGCTCCTCCCGCATCACCGAAGGGTATTTCCCGCCCCAGTCCGGCCGGACCTCGTTCGTGCGCGTCGATGGCGGCCAGTGCCACCTCGTCCTCGTCACCTCCGACGGCGGCGCCTCCAGCGAGGAGCGCACCGAGGTGCCGCGCGCCCACGGCGACGCGCTGCTCGACGTCTGCGCCGGCCGCGCCGCCTACGACCGGACTCAGGTGGCCCTCGGCAACGGCCGCGACGCCCTGATCGACCGCTACGTCGCCCCCGGCCACGTCGATGTCGTCGCGGTGGTGTTCGACAATCCCGACGAGGCCAACGGCTTCCCGGTGCCGCCGTGGTTCGGCCCCGAGGTCACGACCGATGCCGCCTACGAGGGCCGCAGCATCGCGCTCCAGGGCGTGCCGCAGCCCGGCGAGATCGGCCTGTCCAACGCCGCCCTCGACGCCGTGCTCGACCTGATCGAGCCGCGCTACGGCTTCGGCCGCTACGCCGCGCCGAGCCGCAACGGCGAGGAGACCGGGGTGGTCAATGCGCTCCGCCGCATCTCGACGCCGCCGCAGCCCGAACCGCCGCCGCCTCCGCCGCCGGAGCCCGAGCCCGTCCACGAGGCGCCGCCCCCGCCGCCCCAGGCCGAGGCCGCTCCCGAGCCGCCGCCGCCCCCGCCGGAGCCGCACCCGGATACCCGCATCGACGACGTGATCGAGAGCCTGTCCCAGGCGCTCGGCGCCGCGGTGCCGGGCGGGGATGCCGCCCGCGACGACGGCACCCCCGCCTTCGAGCGCTGGACCGTGCGCCCGCGCCGGACCCAGCCGACGCCCTGATCATCCCGCCGGTCTCCCGCCTGCCGCTTGCGCCGCCGCGGGAGACCGTCGATCGGGACGCTACTCCGCGGCTTCGACGCGGTCGGGCTCCTCGACCCGCGACGCCGATCCGAACAGCGTCGCGAAGTAGTTGAGCAGCTCGGTGAGGCTCTCCCGCTCGACGCCCGAGACCAGCGCGTTCTTGTCCTGCGGCAGCGGCGTCATGCCGGCGAGGACCACGTCCGAGTAGGCCATGCCGTGCTGGTAGAGGGCCTGGGCGGCGAAGCCGATGGAGTCGTGCGGCGGAACCCGCACCGGCAGTCCGACGAGGCTGCCGCGACGCTCCGGGACGAAGTGGACGGTCTGGCCGGGGAAGCTGGCGCCCTGGACCGGCGTGTAGGTCACCTGCGACCCCTGCGACCAGCCCAGCAGGCGGGACGAGAGCGCCGCGACGTCGGCGGGTGTGGCGACCGCGTTGGGCGGCAGCGGGGTACGATCGACGTTGCCGTAGATCACGTTCACGTTGTTGAGCGTGCGGATCGTCGGATCGGCATCGGCGGTGCCCCAGGCCTGCGGGACGACGTCGAGCGTATTCCAGATGTCGAGGTTCCATGACTGCCACGCCACCGGACCCGGCACGGCGGGAAGCACCTTCGCGAAGGTCTGCGCGAACACGTCGTTTCCGGGCGAGGCGCCGGCCGTCGGATAGACGTAGGTCGTCGCGATGCCCGGCGCCGCCCCGGTCTGCGCGAGGTAGAGGCCGAGCGCGGCCGACAGGGCGCCGCCGAGGCTGTGACCGGTCACGACCAGGATGTCGGCCTCGCTCGTGGCGAGATGCTCGACCAGCGTCTGCTTCGGCGTCGTGGACGAATCGACCATTCCGAGCAGGGTGCAGAGCCCGGTGGCGGTGCCGACGGAGATGTAGGCCTCGTCCGCCGCGGGCGGGGAGGCCGGGATCTCGGTCGGTGTCTTGAGGAAGTCCGCCCAGGAGACGACGCCCGTGATCGCCGTCCCCTTGCCGCCGCCGGCGCCGTCCTCGTCGGTCCAGTCGAAGGTCGACTCCGCCGCCGTGCCCGCGATGGCGACGACGACCATCTTCTTCACCGTCTTGTCCGGGAAGGTCACGTCGCTGCAGGCCACCAGCATTGCGTTGTCGGCGACGCCCGAACCGGGATTCTGAAACACGACCGGTCCCCAGGTGACCGTCCACGCGCCGATCAGCCCCTCGACGCTCTGATCGGATGGCGCATTCCCCTTGTAGGTCAGATACAGCTTGAGGTGATTTTCCAGCTCCCGCTGCAATAGATCTTGCTTTCCCTTCATTCTGATGAGATGGTTGCTCATCATTGAGAGCGAAAATACCTGCTGATAGACGTCGTATGTTGGCGTCATTTCATGAGATCCTTGGTCTACCACTGCGTCATAGCGATAAAAATAACAGAGGTCGACTTTCAATATTTTTATTGTTCAGCATTGACATGAAAATATACTGTATTTTCAAGGGCATATCAAAAATATATTTTGTGCTTGAAAATCGTGATGGCGAGCCGTGCGGTTCCGGCGAATCGCCGTTGCGGAACGTCGGCGCCGGGCGCGGCGGAACGCGTCGCGAAACGGCCCAGCACGAATGAACCACCCCGCGCAATCCATCGGACCGTTGACGCCGCCGCGCGCGCGCGGCATGCCGCTTCTGGCCCGGCGCGCGACAGGTCGTGCGAGGGGTGTCGCGCGGCGGGCGAGCGACCAGGCCGCCCCGGTTCCGGGTGTCGCAGAGGCATCGGTGCCGGGACGGGACAGGCGAAGGGTCTTTACGATTTTCTACTTGGACGTCGCGGCGCGGACTTCCTACACTGTCCGGGCCGCGGCCTGTTCCACACGACAGACACGCGGCGGAGGCCGCACCGCGACGGCCGATCCCAAGGCGGCGGCCGGCACCTCGGGGAGAGAACGAACATGCAGCACGCCACGCCGTCCGCGACGGCCACGGGCTCGTCGCAGCCCTGGTACAAGGTCCTCTACATCCAGGTTCTGATCGCCATCGCGCTCGGCGTCCTGCTCGGCTACGTCGCGCCCGACACCGCCAAGGCGATGAAGTGGCTCGGCGACGCCTTCATCGCGCTCATCAAGATGATGATCGCGCCGATCATCTTCTGCACCATCGTGCACGGCATCGCGTCGATCGGCGACCTGAAGAAGGTCGGCCGCGTCGGGCTGAAGGCCCTGATCTACTTCGAGGTGGTGTCCTCTCTGGCCCTCCTCATCGGCGTGATCGTCGGCGAGATCGTGCAGCCGGGCGCCGGCTTCGGCGTCGATCCCTCGAAGCTCGATGCGAAGGCGGTCGCCGGCTACGCCGCCAAGGCGCAGGCCGATTCGACGGTCGCCCACATCATGGCGATCATTCCGAAGAGCTTCTTCGACGCCTTCGCGGGCGGCGACCTGCTGCAGATCCTGCTGATCGCAGTGCTCACCGGCGTCGTCATCACGGGTCTCGGCGAGCGCGGCAAGCCGGCGATCCACGCCATCGAGGCGGCAGGCGAGATCTTCTTCCGCATCATCGGCATGATCGTGAAGCTCGCGCCGATCGGCGCCTTCGGCGCCATGGCCTACACGATCGGCGAGTACGGCATCGGCAAGCTCGGCAACCTGATCGGCCTCGTCGCCACCTTCTACCTGACGAGCCTGCTCTTCGTGCTCGTGGTGCTCGGCCTGATCGCCCGCTTCTCCGGCTTCTCGATCCTCAAGTTCCTGGCCTACATCAAGGACGAGCTCCTGATCGTGCTCGGCACCTCCTCCTCGGAGACGGTGCTGCCGCACATGATGCAGAAGATGAAGCGGCTCGGCGCCTCGGATTCGGTCGTCGGCCTCGTCATCCCGACAGGTTACTCGTTCAACCTCGACGGCACCAACATCTACATGACGCTGGCGACGTTGTTCCTGGCGCAGGCCGTCGGCGCCGATCTCAGCTTCGGGCAGTACGCCACCATCATCGCGGTCGCGATGCTGACCTCGAAGGGGGCGTCGGGCGTCACCGGCGCCGGCTTCGTCACGCTCGCCGCGACGCTGGGGGCGATTCCCGGCAACCCGGTGCCCGTCGCCGCGATGGCGCTGATCCTCGGCATCGACAAGTTCATGTCGGAGTGCCGCGCGCTCACCAACCTCGTCGGCAACGGCGTCGCCTGCGTGGTGGTCAGCCGCTGGGAGGGCGAGCTCGATCCGGTCAAGCTGCGCGAGGTGATGGCCAACCCGCTGGCGATCGGCACCGAGATCGCCGACGAGAAGCCGGTCCCGGTCGCCCCCTGACCGCGCGATGACCGCCCTGCGCATCGGCATCGATCTCGGCGGCACCAAGATCGCCGGGATCGCCCTCGATCCCGACGGCCTCGTCCGGGCCGAGCGGCGGATCGCGACCCCGCGGGGCGATTACGACGCCTCGCTGCGGGCCATCGCGGCCCTCGTCGCGAGCCTGGAGGCGCAGGGCGGCGGCCCCGGCAGCGTCGGGATCGGCATTCCCGGCGCGCTGGTGCCGGCGACCGGCCGGGTCAAGAACGCCAACTCGACCTGGCTCAACGGCCGGCCGCTGGGTGAGGATCTGGAACGGGTTCTCGCCCGCCCGGTGCGGCTGGAGAACGACGCCAATTGCCTCGCGGTCTCCGAGGCCGTCGACGGGGTGGGGCAGGGGCATGCCCTCGTCTGGGCGGTGATCCTCGGCACCGGCGTCGGGTCCGGAATCGCGCTGTCGGGCCGGGCCCTGTCCGGGCGCCAGCGCATCGCCGGGGAATGGGGCCACAACCCGCTTCCCGCCCCCCGCGACGACGAGCGCCCGGGCCCGGCCTGCTATTGCGGCCGGACCGGCTGTCTCGAGACCTGGCTCTCCGGCCCGGGCCTCGCCGCCGACCACGCCCGCCGCACCGACCGGGCGATGACCGGCGAGGCGATCGTCGCGGCGATGCGCCGGGGAGATGCGGCGGCGCGGGAGACCTTCGCGGCCTGGCTCGACCGCCTCGGGCGCGGCGTCGCCGCGACCGTCAACCTGCTCGACCCGGACGTGATCGTGCTGGGTGGCGGCCTCTCGACCATTCCGGAGATCTACGACGCCTTGCCTTCGCGCGTCGCCCCGCACGTCTTCGGCGGCGGCTTCGACACGCCGATCCTCCAGAGCCGCCACGGCGACGCCTCGGGCGTGCGCGGGGCGGCGTGGCTGTGGAACGACCCGGATACCTCTGCCGCCTGAGGCGTGCTAGGCGGTTGCCTCGACCGCCTTTCCGTCGCCGGGAGACAAAGCGTGCCGGCCAGACCCGTCGACCTCGACCCGGCCTCGATCCGCATTCTCGAGCACCTGCAGCAGGACAGCGAGATCGGCATCGGCGACCTCGCCGAGGCGGTCGGCCTCTCGACCTCGCCGTGCTGGCGCCGGGTGGCCGACCTCAAGGCGCGCGGCATCATCCGGCGCTGCGTCGCGGTGGCCGACCCGCAGGCGCTCGGACTCCACGTCAACGTCTTCGTCCACGTCTCGCTGGAGAAGCAGAACCAGGCCGCCCTCCAGGCCTTCTCCGATGCCATCCGTCACCGGCCGGAGGTGATGGAGTGCTACCTGATGAGCGGCGAGGCCGATTACATGCTGCGCGTCGTGGTCGAGGACCTGGCTCAGTACCAGCGGTTGATCGTCGATCACCTGACCCGGATCCCCGGCGTGGCGAAGATCCGGTCGAGTTTCGCGCTCGACCAAGTGAAGTACACGACGGCGCTGCCGCTGGACCATCTGAAAGAATAATTCAGCGTTGAGCCCCTCTCCCCTCCTACCTACGACCTTATCTGAGGTGTCAGTCGATTGAAGATCGACTGGACTCGAAGGAGGGCCCCAGAAATCTCAGCGATCCCTGGAGGTCTCCTTCGAGGCTCAGCGATTTTCGATCGCCTCGCACCTCAGGACGAGGTCGCGGGCGGGAAGCGGGGGCGTGTGCGCCGCTCACGCGCTCCGGACCGCCTTCGCCCCGCGCGAAAAATACGCCCGCCGTTCCCCCTCCGCCCGGCTGAACGCCGCCCGCACCTGCAGCAGGTCCTTGCGGGTGAGGAGCCCGACGAGTTGGCCGCTCGCCGGATCGGTGACCGGCAGGCGGCCCTGGCCGGTCGCCAGCATCAGGTCGATGGCATGCGCCGTGACGTCGTCGGGATGAACGACGCAGAGCGAGGCATCCGAGACCCGCTCGTCGAGGCGCTCGCCCTCGTGCCCGCCTTCTGTCGTCCACAAGAGCGCATCGGCCCGCGAGACGAGGCCGACCGGGCGCCCGGCCTCGTCCAGGACCGGGTAGATCCGGTGCCGTCCGGCTTCCAGCACCGCGACCGCCTCCGGCACCGGCAGGGCGCCCGGCAGGGTGTCGACGCCGCGCACCATCACGTCGGCGACGCGGGTGAATTCATGCGGATCGATGCCGTATTCGCGGGTGACGTGCTGGCCGCGCCGGGCGATCTTCTCGGTGAGGATCGAGCGCTTGAGCAGCAGCACCGTCACCGCGTAGGCCGCCGCCGAGGCCGTGAGCAGGGCCGGCAGCGCGGGCAGGTTCCCGGTCAGCTCGACGGCGAACAGCGCGCCGGTGAGCGGCGCCCGCATCGTGCCCCCCAGCATCGCCGCCATGCCGAGCAGCGCCCAGAAGCCCGGCTGGCCCGGCAGCATCGTGCCGATGAGCCAGCCCATCGCCCCGCCGAGGATGAGGAGCGGCGCCAGCACGCCGCCCGACGTGCCCGACGACAGGGCGACGAGCCAGATCGCCGCCTTGACGCCGAGGATCAGCAGCACGGCCTTGAGCGCGGGATGGCCGCCGAGCAGGTCGGCGATGACGTCGTAGCCGACGCCGAGGGCCCGGGGCTCGATCAGTCCGCCGAGGCCGACCGCGAGGCCGCCGAGGACCGGCCACCACATCCAGTGGATCGGCAGGCGCTCGAACGCGTCCTCGCAGGCGTAGAGCAGCCGCGTGAGAAATCCCGACAGGAGCCCCGCCGCGATTCCGAGGCCGGCGCAGGCGAGAAGGCCCCACCACGGCAGCGCCGGATCGGCCGCGACGGGAAACAGCGGTCCCTCGCCGAACAGGGCCGGGCGCAGCATGGTCGCGGTCATGGCCGCGGCCGCGACCGGGATGAAGCTGCGCGGGCGCCACTCGAACAGCAGGAGCTCGACCGCGAGCAGCACGGCGGCGACCGGCGTGCCGAAGATCGCCGTCATGCCGGCGGCCGCGCCGGCGACGAGCAGCGTCTTCCGCTCGGCGGCACTCAGGTGGAAGAACTGCGCGAACAGCGAGCCGAGGGCACCGCCGGTCATGATGATCGGCCCCTCGGCGCCGAACGGCCCACCGGTGCCGATCGAGATCGCCGAGGAGACGGGTTTCAGCACCGCGACCTTCGGCAACATCCGGCTGCCGCCGATCAGGATCGCCTCGATCGCCTCCGGGATGCCGTGGCCGCGGATTTTTTCCGAGCCGAACCGCGCCATCAGGCCGATCACGAGGCCGCCGAGCGGCGGCAGGCAGACCATCCACAAGGAGGGCGTCGCCGTCGCCAGGGAGGCGGGGCCGGCATCGAACCGGCCGAACCAGGCGAGGTTGGTCACGAGCCCGATCAGGGCGAGAAGCCCCCAGGCCGCGACGGTGCCGGCGAGGCCGATCGCCAGCGCCATGGCGACGAGGACGAGGAGGCGCCGGTCGGCGCGGAAATCGGCGAGGGCGCGGGGCCGGACAGGCGCGGGTGTGCGGGAATCGGACATACGGCGAGGGTCGAGAGAGGCTGCGATGCCGTGCAATATATATCGTATTACGATATTTTCAAACGGGGCTGAGACGCGATGAGAGAGGATTCGGACGAGAGGCTGTCGCGGGAGGAATACGCGGCGATCGCGGCGTTCCGGCTGGAGCTGCGGCGGTTCCTCGCCTTCAGCGAGGCGGCGGCCGCGAAGGTCGGCCTGCCGGCCCAGCAGCACCAGGCACTCCTGGCGATCGCCGGCCATGACGGCCCGCCGACGGTCGGCTTCGTGGCCGAGCAGCTCCTGGTGGCGCCGCAGACCGCGGCCGAACTGGTCTCGCGCATGGTCGAGGCGGGGCTCCTGACGAAGGCCGCCTCGCCTCAGGACCGTCGGCGCCTCGCCCTGACGCCGACGCCGAAGGCCGAGGCGCTGCTGGCCCGGCTGACCGCGGCGCATCTGGAGGAGTTGCGCACGCTCGAGCCGGCGCTGACCCGGGCGCTCGGCCGCATGCGCCGCTGCAGTGTCGAGGAGTGACGGTCAGGGGTGCAAAGCGGCGCCCTTGGTGGCCTTGTCGACATCCTTCTTCGGGCCGTGGAGCGCGAGGCCGACGAGGTCCGGCGCGTCGGCGGGCTCGGCTGCGAAGACCGCGCGGTTGGCCGCGTCGTGCCCGGTCTCGAACATCGCCCGGACATAGGCGCTGCGGGTGAGATCGCGCTGGATCGCCTGCTGCCAGGCCCGCTGCAGCACCTCCGCGGAGGCCGCGAAGATGAGAATCGGCTGGCCCAGCAGCCGGGCGTGAGGGCGTCCCGCCGCGTCGCGATAGGGCTCGCCCATGGCGTCGGGCACGGCGCCGGCGATGCCGGTCGCCAGGAACGCGGTGACGTTCAGCTTCTGCCACACGGCGAGGTCGTCGCGGACCAGGATGGCCACCTTGGTGTCGAACATCGGGGATCTCCCTGCGGGTGCTGGACCGCAGGGCTAGAGAGGCGCGAGGGCGGCGTCTGGAACGTTCGTGCGCCCGCGGCGATACACGGCCGGGGTGAGGCCGTAGGCGCGGCGGAACCGGCGGCCGAGATGGCTCTGGTCGGAAAAGCCGGCCGCCAGCGCGGCTTCCGCCGGCGGCATTCCGGCGCGCAGCAGGGCGCGGGCCCGGGCGAGGCGGATCTCGATCAGGCAGGCATGCGGCGAGGAGCCGAAGCGCTTGCGAAAGGCGCGGGCGAGCTGGAACCGGTCGGCGGCGCCGGCCGCTTGCGCGAGCGCGTCGAGCCCGAAGGTCGTCGCCGCGTGCGCCCGGATGAAATCCATCGCCCGCTCGGCGACCATCGGGTCGCGCCCGGGCGAGGACCTCGGCATTCCGGCGTCGAGATGGCGGCGCAGATGCGCGGCGAGTTCATCCAGGGCAGCGTCGGTCTCAAGGAGCGGGGCGGCGCCGAACACGGCGCGACAGGCCCGGTCGATCGCCCAGCCGAATGCGGGGTCGTCGGCGAGGGTGCGGCGAAAGCCGATCCGCGCGTCGCTGCCGCCCATCTGCCGGCGCAGCCAGGCCTGCGGCAGGTACAGCATGCTGTAGCGGAAGCCCGGCTCCCGGACCGCCTGCCCGTCGTGGCGCTCACCGGGCTCGATCAGGATCAACCGGCCGGGCGTGCTCTGCCGGCGCGCGCCGCGGCAGTAGAAATCCTGGACCCCGTCCTGCGTCACGCCGACCAGCCACTCGTCGTGGTGGTGCATGTCGTAGGCATGGCCGAGGAACCGCGCCGTCACCGCCTCGACGCCGCTCGAGGGCTCCCGCCGGAGATGGACGAAGTCGCGGGGCCGGGCGGCGCGGGTCTCGGCGGGAGCCTGGGTCATGGGTCGATGTTTGGCTGATCAATCCGCTCTGCGCGATTGCCTCTGAGAGCTTGCTCGATTGGCTCCCAAAGGATTCACTCTCTCCACGTCATTCCGGGGCCGCGAAAGCGGAGCCCGGAATCTAGACGCTCAGGTGGCCCAGAACGAAGCGGACCGCTCACTGCTTTATCCTGAACCCCCTGCGGTTCTGGATTCCGGGCTCCGCTTTCGCGGCCCCGGAATGACACGGAGGGTATGATAACTGTCGAGGGGAGCCGAACTGTCTCGCGCCCTCCGCCCGTCAGCGCCGGCGCACGAAGCCGACGATGTCCTTCACCGCGGCGACGTTGGGCGCCGCGATGGCCTCGGCCCGTGCCGCGCCGTCGGCGAGCACCGCGTCGATATGGGCCGGATCGGCGACGAGGCGCTTCATCTCGGCGCCGATCGGCCCGAGCTTGGCCACCGCGAGGTCGACCAGCGCGCCCTTGAAGGCCGAGAACTGGGCGCCGCCGTATTCGCGCAGCACGTCCTCGCGGCTGGCGTCGTTGAGCGCCGCGAAGATGCCCACGAGGTTGTCGGCCTCGGGCCGCTTCTCGAGGCCGGCGATCTCGGAGGGGAGGGGCTCGGCGTCGGTCTTGGCCTTGCGCACCTTCTGGGCGATCGCGTCGGAATCGTCGGTGAGGTTGATGCGCGAATAATCGGACGGGTCCGACTTCGACATCTTCTTGGTGCCGTCGCGCAACGACATCACCCGGGCGGCGGGCCCGCCGATCAGCGGCTCTGTGATGGGGAAGAATCCCTCGCCGTGGCCCTGGGCGGCGATGGCGCCGGCGAAGTCGTTGTTGAACTTCTGGGCGATGTCGCGGGTCAGTTCGAGGTGCTGCTTCTGGTCCTCGCCCACCGGCACGTGGGTGGCGCGGTAGGCCAGGATGTCGGCCGCCATCAGCACGGGATAGTCGTAGAGGCCGACGCTGGCGTTCTCGCGGTCCTTGCCGGCCTTCTCCTTGAACTGCGTCATGCGGTTGAGCCAACCGAGGCGGGCGACGCAGTTGAAGATCCAGGCGAGTTCGGCGTGCTGCGGCACCTGACTCTGGTTGAACACCACCGAGCGGGACGGATCGATGCCGGCCGCCAGAAAGGCCGCGGTGACCTCGCGGATCTGCCGCGTCAGCTCGCCCGGGTCCTGCCAGACCGTGATCGCGTGCAGGTCGACGACGCAGTACAGGCACTCGAACTGCGCCTGCATGGCGACGAAGCGCTTGATCGCGCCGAGATAATTGCCGAGGTGCAGGTTTCCGGTCGGCTGGACGCCGGAGAAGACCAGTTCCTTGAACGCGGGCATCGTGATCGTCGTCCCTTGGGTCAAGCCGTCCCTTGGCCGAGGGCTGTCACAATCCCGCGGGCGCGGCGTTCTGGACCGTTCCGGGAGGGGGGTCAAGCGGGCCGGATCAGGGGTGCAGCGCCGCCGTGTCGCGCAGGGGCCGGGCCTCCGTCCGGGCCTGTCCGGTGGGGCAGAGATCGAGCACCGCGCACCGCCCACAGGCCGGGTTGCGGTGGAAGCAACAGCGCTGGCCGTGCAGCATCAGGATCTCGTGGTTGTCGTAGAGCGTCTGCGCGTCCCAGTCGGCCGGCAGCTGGGCGCGCAGGATCGCGTGGGCGGGTCCGACATCGACCTTCGGGCCGATGAGCCCGGTGCGCTGCGCCACGCGGTGGTGGTGGCTGTCGACCGGAAGCGCCGGCATCCGCAAGGTGCTGAACGACAGGACCGCCGCGCTGGTCTTCGGACCGATGCCGGGGATCGCCTCGAGCCAGGCGCGCGCCGCCTGCACCGGCATGTCGCGCAGGAAGCCGAGATCGAGCCCGCCGGCGCGCTCCTGCACCGCGCGCAAGACCGCCTGGATCCGCGGCGCCTTCAGCTCCGGCCAGGTCACGCCGGCGATGAGCGCCTGCACCTCCTCGGTCGGCGCAGCGACGAGGGACTCCCAGTCGTTGAACCGCGCCCGCAGGGCCTTGAAGGCGCGGCCCGACTCCGCGTTGCGGGTGCGGTGCGACAGGAGCGAGGAGATCAGCTCGCTCACCGGGTCGAGGTCGTGGAAGTAGGGGATCGGACAGCCATAGACCCCGCACAGCCGGCGATGGATGGCGAGGGCCTTTCCGGTGAGATCGTGTCCGGCGAGATCCGGCCTCGACAGGTCTTGTCCCGGATGGTCTTTGGATGCGGGGCTCATGACGGGGTGAATCGTCGAAGTCCCGCCCGCGTTCCGGCTGCGGCACCGCGTCCCGTCCATGCACGTCCCGAGCCTCCCGCGGCGCTGCCGCCGACCGGGAGTTGCGTGAGAGACAATCAGGCCTGATCGGACCGGGTCTCGTCCTTCTTGCGCTCGTGGCGCAGGAGCAGCGGGGTCTGGGCCAGCGCGAAGGCGAGGGTGAGCGGCATGATGCCGAACACCTTGAAGCTGACCCAGAAATCCGTGGTCTGGGTGCGCCACACCACCTCGTTCACGGCCGCGAGAAAGAAGAAGAACAGGCCCCAGCGGAAGGTGAGCTTGCGCCAGCCCTCCTGGGTGAGGTCGAACACGCTGTCGAGCACGAGGGCCAGCAGCGGCCGGCCGAAGGCGAGGCCGCCGAGCAGCACCGCCCCGAACAGGCTGTTGACGATGGTGGGCTTGAGCTTGATGAACAATTCGTCGCGCAGGAGCAGGGTGAGCCCGCCGAACACCACTACCACGACGCCGGAGACGAGCGGCATGATCGGCAGCCGCCGCACCCAGACGTAATGGACCGCGAGCGCCACCAGGGTGGCGACGATGAACAGCCCGGTCGCCACGAACAGGCGCTGGTCGGCGGCAAAGCCGAACCGGTCGGCATAGGCGTTGCCGAAGAAGAACACCCCGAGGGGGCCGAGCTCCAGGGCGAGCTTGGCGAGGGGCGGCAGGTGGGCCTGCGGCGGGACGGCTTCGATCTGCATGGGGCGGGGGCGACGCTCCTGTTCAGGCGCCTGTGCGGACGCCACCTCCCGGGCAGGTGGGCCCGCGCGGGCGCCAGCGCAACGGAAGCGACGCCATAGACCGGCGCGGCCGGTCCATCCAACCCCAAAACCCGCCCCTCCGCGAAGTCCGGCCGCTCCTTTACCGGGCCTCGGTCTCCACCCCGGGGCGGAGCGCGGCGGTGCGGCGGCGCTCGCAGGCGACCTTGAGATAGGTCTCGCCCCCGCGCAACAGACCGCTCTGCGCCGCCAGGGTCTCGCCCTGCATCAGGCAGGTGAGCGGCGTCGGCGCCGGGGCGACCGCTACGTCGAGCGCCGTCTCGCGGGAGCAGTCCGGCGCCGCCAGCGCGCTGGCGCAGACCAGGGCGACGGTAAGAAAATCCGCCATGCCACCTCCACCGGCCGCTCGCGATGCAGATTGGGCGGCGATCCGGACCGGACGGATGCTCGCGCTTCACCGAGTGGAGCGATTCGCGTGCCAGTCTTGGACCAAGGTCGAATGCCGCCACCTCGTGTTGCAGTGCAGCAACGCGCGGGCCGGCAGGGTCAGCGCAGGGAGTTCCACCAGTCGGCGAAGCTCTCCGGGCCTGGGGCGCCGGTGTCGCACGCCTCGCGACCGAGGCGGCGGAACGCACCCGGCGACAGGCCGAAGGCCGCCTTGAAGGCTCGGCCGCCGTCGGACTCGCTCGAGAAGCCGCTGGCGAGCGCGAGATCCGCGATCCGGGCGGTCTCGTCCGGACGAACCAGCAAGCTGCGCAGCCGCGCCAGCCGGCGGCTGCGGATAGCGCGGGCGACGCCGCCGCTCGGTTCGAAGGCCCGGTAGAGCACCGAGCGGGACACGCCGATGGCCCGGGCCACCGCGTCGGGGGTGGTTGCCAGGTGGGCGTCGATGTAGTGGCGCGCCCGCCGGCGGCAGGCGGCCGCGGCGGCCACCTGCAGGGCCGCCTGTCCGGTCTCCGAAGGCCCGGCGGGCTGGCGGCCCAAGGCGTTCAGGCCCGACAGCGTGAGCGCCAGGAGCTCCGAGGTCGCCCGCGCCAGGCGCTGGCGGTCGCCCGGGCCGTGACCGTGCAACTCGTCGAGGATCGAGCCGAGGAAGAGGGCGAGGAGCCGCGCCCGGTCCTGCGGCACGATGGCGCCGTGCAGGCGCCCGGTCTCGTGCACCACCGTCTCGATCTCGGCGCGGGGGATCGAGAGGGTGAGCACGCGGGCGCGATCCGCGCGGGTCTCCATCGGCCGACTCATGTCGATGAGGGCGATCTCGCCCGGTGCGACGACCCGGCTGCCCCCGGGCGTGTCCACCGTGAGGGCGCCGCCCAGGACGAGTTGGGCCGTGAAATGGTCGAAGCCATCGCGCAGGACCCGCCGGGGCGCCCGGGCATGGGCGACGCCCCGTAGCCGACGGTCGAACAGGATCATGCCGTCGAGACGCTCGGCCGTGACCTCGACCGCGAAGGTCTCGTCGAGCCGGCCTACATCCGCCGCCGACGCGTAAAGGTCGTGATAGGCCTCGAACCCGTCCTGGCCGGTCTGCGCGGCAACATCGGTCGAGAACCGCAATCCCGCCTTGCGCCGGATCGTTGCGTCGTCGTCGGGCATAGACCGCCAAGCCAAGTCGTCGTCACCCCGGATTTCCGGCATGCCGGGTCAACGTAAAAATTTCGTCAGGCTAAGGCTGTCACGTCTTACCCATTGTCAACCATCGAACAAACGCGATCCTGAGCATCGCAGGGCGGACTATGCAATCCATCCCGATGTCTCGCCGGGTCGTCCCGATCGGCCGCTGCGGCATCGACAGCGACGATCCGGTCCTGCTCGGGTCCCCACCTGGACCCATCATTTCGCAGAGCCAGCCATACATGGACGGACTGACCTATGCCATCGGGGATATCCATGGCTGTGCGAACGCCCTAGAGGACCTCCTCGACCGGATCGAGGCTCATCGGGCGGGCCGGTCCCGGCAACTGGTCTTCCTCGGCGATTATATCGACAAGGGTCCCGAGAGCGCCCGCGCCGTGGCCATCGTCAGGCGGGTGCAGGAGCGGGCCCCCGACACCGTCGTGTGCCTGATGGGCAACCGGGAGGCCGCCCTGCTGCGCGCCGCGCACGATTCCCGCCGTGAGGCGGCCTGGCTCGCGACGGGCGGTGACCGGACCCTGTCCTCCTACGGCGTCGCCGGGATCGCGGATCTTCCGACCGATGCGCTGTCCTGGATCGCCGGGCTGAAGACCGTGCACGAGGACGCGTTGCGCTACTACGTCCATGCCGGCTTCCGGCCGGGCCGGCGCGGCATCGATCCGAGCGTGCAGGCCCGCCTCTGGATCCGCGAGCCGTTCCTGTCCGTCGACTACGATTTCGGCAAGCACGTCGTCCACGGGCATACGCCGTGCTACGCGGGGCATCCCGACCGCCACCCGTACCGCACCAACCTCGACACCGCCCCGTTGCGGACCGGCCGGCTGACCGCCGCGGTGTTCACCCGGACCGATCCCGCTCCGGTCGCCTTCCTGCAATCGCAGCCCGGCTGACGGGGCCGGGACCGTCCCGGAGCCGAGGCCATTGCCCGGGGCTCCGCCGGGAGCCTCACGACCCGGACCTGTCGGCCTCCGCATCCGCGCCCTGCGCCGCGAGCGTCAGGATCAGGCGCGCCACGCGCAACCGGAACTCCGGAGGGGTGATCCGCCGGAACGCCGCCAGGACCGCCTTGTCGTCGAGACAAGCCGCCTCGTTTGCCACGGGATCGCTCCCGATCGCGCCGATGTCCGGCAGGATGAAGAACGAATCGACCGGGCACCGCAAGACAGGACAAATCTTCCAGAGTATGCTGGCGCTTACATTGTCCTGCCCCAGCTCATACTTCATGATCTGGTGATCGGAGACGCCGATCAGGATGCCCAATTTCAGCCGCGAGACTCTCCAGCTCAAGCGAAATTCTCGGATCTTTTGGCCGACCGCGCGCTTCGTCGCGCGTTCGTCAAAATATATATTTTCTTCGATCAATTGTCATGCCTCGCATGAACATTCTCAGATCTCTCGATCGATAAAGTATGGCGCAACGCGCGCCGATACCATATTTTCCTAACCGACCATGATCAAGGCGTCCGGAGCCATGACAAATTTTACGCAGATCAGCTTCGATCTGATATCGGAGATCAAGCAAAGCAACTGCCTCGATCAGATACATTCCATACTTGATAAATCTGCGAACATCTTTGGATACAACACGTTCGTTATCGCCGAAGCGCCGCTGAAATCACGCGACATGCTGCAGGACCGGCTCATGCTGGCGCGGTGGCCGGAGCAATGGTCGGAGCGCTACGGCGAGCAGGGCTACATCCATCACGATCCCGTCGTCGCCCATACGCGGCGGATGACCGGTCCGTTCCGCTGGTCGGAAGCCCCGATCGGCCGCGACGAGCGCCTCGCCCGGATCATCATGGGCGAGGCCTCCGAGATCGGATTGCGCGACGGCTACTGCATCCCGATCCAGGATCTGACGTGCACGCGCATCGTCTCGTTCGGCGGCTCGCATCTCGATCTGCCGGACCAGGCCGCCTCCGGCCTGCACATGCTGGGAATCTACGCCGACCTGACCTTCCGCGCGCTCACCTCGGCCGCCGCGAAGCGGCGAGAGGCCGCGCCGGGCGCGCCGCGGTGCTCGCCGCGCGAGATCGAGTGCATCAAGTGGGCGGCGGCCGGCAAGACCGGGTGGGAGACGTCCGAGATCCTGTCGCTGTCGCATCGCACGGTCGAGAGCTACCTGAACACGGCGGCCCAGAAGCTCGGGGCGGCCAACCGCGTCCACCTCGTCGCCCAGGCCCTGCGCCAGGGCATCATAGACTAACGCCGCAACCGTAAAATCACGGGATACCACAACAGCTAACAAATGCCTTATCCGCTCTCTCCAGGAGGAGCGGACATGATCACTGTCATCGACTCAGCAAATTATCATCAAAGCGCCCATCTTCTCGATGCCATGTATCAATTTCGGCATCGCGTCTTCGTCGACATCATGAAGTGGGAAGCGTGTCGCAAGCCGGACGGGCGCGACATCGATCAGTTCGACGGGCCGGACTGCATCCATGTCGCGGCGCTCGACGGCGAGGCGGTCATCTCGTACTCCCGCCTGCTCCCGACGACGCGGCCGCACCTGCAGAGCCACGTCTATCCGGAGCTGCTGCAGGGCCGGACGGCGCCGACCGGGCCGCACATCCTCGAATGGACGCGCTGTGCCGCCGCGCCCTGGCGCCGGCCGAACAGCCTCGCGGCCGATCCGAATGCCGGGCGCCAGTTCCTCGCCGTCACCGAGCTGACGCCGGCCCTCGGCTTGACCGGCTACCTGGCGCAGGTCCATCCGACCATGATCACGAAGCTCACCACGATGGGCTGGGACGTCGAGCCCCTGGCGCTCCCGACCCGCTACGACGGCCACCTCGTGGTGCCGATCCACATGATCTGGACGCCTCAGACCGCCGACGCGACCCGGCGCGCCTTCGGGCTCACCGGCACCGCCTACGACGTGCTGCCGCACGCGCTGCCGGCGCCGCGCAACCACCCCACGCACTACGCCTCGTAGACACGCGATCCTTCGACCTGCGACCAGCCGAACCCGGGCCATGAACCAGCCGCACACCCCACCGACCATCGACGACATCGCCGTGATCCTGCCCGGGCTCGTCCGGGCCCTCGGGCTCATCATCGAGCAGATGGAGCCCCTGCTGGATCTGTCGTGCCACGCAACCAACCTGCCCGAGGAGACGGCGGACAGGATGGCCGATATCGGCCAGACCCTGACCGAGCACGCCCACACCCTCATGCGCGAGGCGGCCCGCCGGCGGCAGGCCGGACCGGGCCGCCTCGCGCTCGCGCCCGGTCCGGCCGAACCGCCCGCCGTATAGAGCGGCCGCGAAGACGCGGCGCGGGCTGGCCGCGCCGCGTTTGTGCCTTGACGAGACGGGCTCGAACGCTGTTTATGTCGCCGAAGGGCAGCGGTGATATGCCAGGACGGCAATCGTTTGAGCCACTTAGAGCACGTCACGATCGCGCTGTAATCGTGAAGCTCTCTAAGACTTTGTTTTGTCGCATTTTCTTCGACGAACCGGTGTCCACTTCGTCGGAAAATGCTCTAGCCGGTGTAGCACAGCGGTAGTGCAGCGGTTTTGTAAACCGAAGGTCGGGGGTTCGATCCCCTCCGCCGGCACCACTCATCCCGGACCGGATTCGGGACGGCTCGACCCCAGGGCGGCCCAAGTTGCGGGGGCGTCCCTGCTCCGCGCTCTCGCTCTGTCCCACGCGCCCGACTGCGGCGACGCTGGCCCGATCCCTGCAAGCACGGGCGCGAGCACGAGGTAACGAAGCAGCATGACGATTCGTCCCAAGGTCGCGTTCATCGGCACCGGCGGCACCCTCTCGTCGGTGGGCCGCGATCCCCTCGACATCCTCGACTACACCGCCACCGGCGAGCGCCTGGAGGCGGAGGAGATCCTGGCCCGGGTGCCGGAAGCCGCGAGCGTCGCCGAGGTGGTGCCGATGCGCTACCGGGCGGTGACGAGCCCCGGCATCGGATTCTCCGACTGGAAGGAACTGGTGCTGCTCTGCGAGCGGCTGGTCGCCGAGCATCCGGACCTCGCCGGCATCGTCATCGGCCACGGCACCGCCACCCTGGAGGAGACCGCCTACGCGCTGAGCCTCACCCTGACGGTCGCGGTGCCGGTGGTGCTGGTGGGTTCGCAGCGGCCGATCAGCGCCCTGTCGAGCGACGCCCCCCTCAACCTCGTCGCCGCCCTGCGCACGGCGGCCGCGCCGGAATCCCGCGGCCGCGGCGTGCTCGTGGTGCTCAACGACGAGATTCAGGCCGCCCGCGAAGTGACCAAGACCTCGGTCGCCCGGCTCCAGACCTTCCGGACGCCGGATTTCGGCGTGCTCGGCCAGGTCGACGGGCCGCATGTGCGCTACTACCGCCGGTCCGAGCGGCGCCACGCCCCCGGCACCCCATTCGACATCCGCGGCCTCGACGCCCTGCCGCGGGTCGACGTCTCCTACGCTTATGCCGACGCCGACGGTACGGCGGTGCGGGCCTTCGCGGCGGCGGGCGCGCGCGGCATCGTCTCGGCGGGGCTCGCCCCAGGCATGACGCCGCCGGCGGAGGCCGAGGCGCTCGGCGCGGCGGCCGCCGCCGGCATCGCCGTGGTGCAGTCGACCCGCGCCGGCAGCGGCGTGGTGCCGGACACCAACCGCCTCGCCGAGCTCGGCATCCTCAGCGCCGACAACCTGACGCCGCAGAAGGCCCGCATCCTGCTGGCCCTTGCCCTCACGGTGACCCGTGACCCGGCGGCGTTGCGGGACATCTTCGCGACCTATTGAGGCATGAGCGCGCGGGATCGACGGCTTGACCCGCCCGGCAATTGCCAGGCCCGCCGGCCCTGATCTAGGGTCTTACGGCCACGCCCGACGACTGCCCCCGCGGGTCGGGCCGGCGGCAGGTCGGGCCGGCGCAGTCTGAACACCTTCGTCAGCGCCCGACCTGCACGATGGGGCAAGAATCCGGGGGAACACATCCCCCGGGGGGAGACGACGCCCGATGGTGCGCCTCAACAAGATCCGGGCCGGCGAGGTCGCGGTCGCGCCGCCCGCCGCGGACGATGCCGGCCTCATCTTCATCGGCCGCATCCGCACCCCCTGGACCGACCGGCTCGGCTGCCCGCGCCAGGGCCGGGCCGACGGGCCGGCCTGCCGGATCGAGGTGTTTGCGCCCTGGCGCGAGGCCCTCGACGGCGTCGCGCTCTACGAGCGCCTGGAGGTGCTGTACTGGCTCGACCGCTCGCGCCGCGACCTGGTGCGCCAGAGCCCGGCCGATGACGGCACCACCCGCGGCACCTTCTCGCTGCGCTCGCCGGTGCGGCCGAACCCGATCGGCACCAGCATCGTCCGGCTGATCGGGGTCGAGGACGGGATCGTGCACGTGCGCGGCCTCGATTGCCTCGACGGGACGCCGCTCCTCGACATCAAGCCGGACCGCACCCTGTTCACGCCCCTGGCGCCGCCGCAGGCCGGGGATGCGGAGACCGGCGACGCGTGAGACGGACCGCCCTCGTTCTCCTACTCCTTGTTCAGGCGCTCGTGGTCCCGGGGACGCCCGTCCGGGCCGAGCCGGAGCCGGCCGTGACGCCGCTGCCAATGCAGGAGGTCGCTCCCGGAACCTTCGTCTATGCCGCGCCCTACGCGCTGGCCGGGCGGGACAACGACGGCGCCATCGCCAATGTCGGTTTCGTCATCGGGCACGAGGCGGTGGCGGTGATCGATACCGGCGGCAGCCTGCGGGCGGGTCAGCGCCTGCGCGCGGCGCTCCGGCAGCGGACTGCCCTGCCGGTGCGCTACGTCGTCAACACCCACGTCCATCCCGACCACGTGCTGGGCAACGCCGCCTTCGCGGAGGAGGGGGCGACTTTCGTCGGCCATCACGCCCTGCCGGAGGCGCTGGCGGCGCGGGCGGGCGACTACATGCGGGCCAATGCCGGCCTCGTCGGTCCCGGCTTTGCCGGCACCCGGATCGTGCCGCCGACCCTCCTGGTCTCGACGCGCCTCGATCTCGATCTCGGCGGGCGCGTGCTGCGCCTCGAGGCCTGGCCGACCGCCCACACCAACAGCGACCTGACGGTGCGCGACGAGGGCACCGACACCTGGTTCCTCGGCGACCTGCTGTTCGTCGGCCACGTGCCGGCCCTCGACGGGCGGCTCACCGGCTGGATCGCGACCCTGCGCGCCCTGAAGGCGCGCCCCGCCGCCCGGGTGGTGCCGGGCCACGGCCCCGCCGCCGTTCCCTGGCCGGTCGCCGCCGGCCCGATCGACCGCTACCTCGCGGATCTCGAGCGCCAGGTGCGGGCGATGGTGCGGGACGGGACCCCGATCGGCGAGGCCGGCCGGGCCGCTCGGGATGAAGCGGGGGAGTGGGCCTTGTTCGACGATTTCAACGCCCGCAACGCCACCACCGCCTACCAGGAACTGGAGTGGGAATAATCGACGACTTACGGTTACGTGCGCCCCTTCAGGCAAACCCGTTCGTCGACCAATGAATCCGATTACGATTGGTTGATGTTGCGTAGCACAATCTCGATGCTGCTTTGCAGCATACAGGGCGATATATACCTTAGTTATCGATTTCGACGCCGGTCAGGGGCGCCCTGCCGCAGGCAGGTGTGTTGACGGCGTCCCAATTTCTCTTAGAGTTCCTTCAAGCTTCGGTTTCAACGGTGCCGCCAGGGGAAGGCGGTGTTCGGTTCGCAGACACGGCAAGGCCCGTCCGGGTCCCCTTCACGCCAGCCCCGCTGGCGGCCGGTTGTGACACGCTGCCGAGGCCAACGACATCCCCAAACGCAAACAACAGGAACGGCTCGATGCGTCCCGTCTCGGGGCGCGCGGCGGAATGCACCTGTCGGAGGAATCCATGAGAGCGGTCCATCTCCTTGCGGTGAGCGCGGGCATCCTCGGTGCCGTGCCGGCACTGGCCAACGAAGACGTGCTGAAGCGTTCGGCCAATCCGGCCGAGCAGGTCCTTCAGACGGTCGACTACGCCAACACGCGCTATTCCAAGCTCGACCAGATCAACACCGGCAACGTCAACAAGCTGCAGGTGGCCTGGACCTTCTCGACCGGCGTGCTGCGCGGCCACGAGGGCTCGCCGCTGGTCGTCGGCGACGTGATGTACGTCCACACGCCGTTCCCGAACATCGTCTACGCGCTCGACCTTAACCAGGAGGGCAAGATCCTCTGGAAGTACGAGCCGAAGCAGGACCCCAACGTCATCCCGGTGATGTGCTGCGACACGGTCAACCGTGGCCTGGCCTATGCCGACGGCGCGATCTTCCTGCACCAGGCCGACACCACCATCGTCTCGCTCGACGCCAAGAGCGGCAAGGTGAACTGGTCGGTGCAGAACGGCGACCCGAAGGTCGGCGAGACCAACACCGCCACCGTGATGCCGGTGAAAGACAAGCTGATCGTCGGCATCTCGGGCGCCGAGTACGGCATCCGCGGCCACATCACCGCTTACGACCTCAAGACCGGCAAGCAGGCCTGGCGCGCCTACAATGTCGGCCCCGATGCCGAGATGAAGATCGACCCGGAAAAAACCACCGAGCTCGGCAAGCCGGTCGGCAAGGACTCGTCGATCAAGACCTGGGAAGGCGACCAGTGGAAGACCGGCGGCGCCTCGACCTGGGGCTGGTACTCCTACGATCCGAAGCTGAACCTGGTCTATTACGGTACCGGCAACCCCTCGACCTGGAACCCGAAGCAGCGCCCGGGCGACAACAAGTGGTCGATGACGATCTTCGCCCGTGACGCCGATACCGGCATGGCGAAGTGGGTCTACCAGATGACCCCCCACGACGAGTGGGACTATGACGGCATCAACGAGATGATCCTCACGGATCAGAAGATCGGCGACAAGGAGCGGCCGCTCCTCACCCACTTCGACCGCAACGGCTACGGCTACACCCTCGACCGCGCCACCGGCGAGCTGCTCGTCGCCGAGAAGTACGATCCGGCGGTGAACTGGGCCACCAAGGTCGACATGGACAAGTCGTCCAAGACCTACGGCCGTCCGCTCGTCGTCGCCAAGTACTCGACCGACCAGAACGGCGAGGACACCAACTCGAAGGGCATCTGCCCGGCGGCGCTCGGCTCCAAGGACCAGCAGCCGGCGGCCTACTCGCCCAAGACCAACCTGTTCTACGTGCCGACCAACCACGTCTGCATGGATTACGAGCCGTTCCGGGTGAGCTACACCCCGGGCCAGCCCTATGTCGGTGCGACCCTGTCGATGTACCCGGCGCCCAACAGCCACGGCGGCATGGGCAACTTCATCGCCTGGGACAACGTGGCCGGGAAGATCAAGTGGTCGGTGCCCGAGCAGTTCTCGGTGTGGTCGGGCGCTCTCGCCACCGCCGGCGACGTGGTCTTCTACGGCACGCTGGAGGGTTACCTGAAGGCGGTCGATTCCAAGACCGGCAAGGAACTCTACAAGTTCAAGACCCCGTCGGGCATCATCGGCAACGTGATGACCTACCAGCACAAGGGCAAGCAGCAGATCGCCGTCCTGTCGGGCGTCGGCGGCTGGGCGGGCATCGGCCTCGCGGCCGGTCTCACCGACCCGAATGCCGGCCTCGGCGCGGTCGGCGGCTATGCCGCCCTGTCGAGCTACACCAACCTCGGCGGCCAGCTGACCGTCTTCACCCTGCCGAACTGACGGTTGGTCAACCGGCTGCGACCATAGCATCTCAGACCTAAGTCCGGGCCGGCGCGGGTTTCCGCGCCGGCTCTCTCATGATTAGATGCCAAAGACGACGGTGCCGCCGCGGCATGTGTGGCAGACACCCAAAGTTGTCAGGGAGAAACGTCCGTTGCGTGACCTCAGCAAAGCTGTTCTGCGGCCGTTCGCGGCCGGCCTCGCCCTCGCAGCCCTCTCGCTGGTTGCAGTCCATGCTGAGGATGCCAAGAAAGCGGATCCGGCGCTGGCCAACCAGCTCAACCCCAACGACAAGACCGCCGAGCCCGACGAGAAGCTGCTCGCCAAGGACGCCGCCGTGAAGGTGGAGGACGGCAAGTACTTCGACGCCGCCGGCGCCCCGACCTTCCACGTGACCGACAACGGCAAGAAGGTCGACTGGTACAGCTATTCCGGTTATCGCCGCTACCACGCCGAGTGCCACGTCTGCCACGGTCCGGACGGCATGGGCTCGACCTACGCCCCGGCGCTGAAGGACTCGCTGAAGTATCTCTCCTACGAGGAATTCGTCGGCATCGTCGTCGGCGGCAAGCAGGACGTCAACGCCTCGACCCAAAAGGTCATGCCGGCCTTCGGCGACAACAAGAACGTCACCTGCTACATGGACGACCTCTACGTCTACCTGAAGGCACGAGCCGCTGGCGCGATGGGCCGGGTGCGTCCGGGCGAGAAGGAGGACAAGCCGGAGGCGGCGCGCAAGGGCGAGAAGGAGTGCCTGGGCGGCTGATGGCGCGGGGACATCTCCTTCGGGCCTCTCTCCTGGCGGCCGGCCTCGCGCCGGCCCTCGCGGGCGCGCAGGGGCTGCCGGACCTCGTCACGCCCGACGCGCTGCGGGTCTGCGCCGATCCCGGCAGCATGCCGTCCTCCGAGCGCCAGGGTGACGGGTTCGAGAACCGCATCGCGGCGATCGTCGCCGACGAGCTGAAGGTGAAGCTGCGGTACTACTGGCTCACCCAGGGGCCGGGCTTCGTGCGCAACACCCTCGGCACCGGCCTGTGCGACGTCATCATCGGCTCAGCCTTCGGCAGCGAGCTGGTGCAGCACACCAACCCCTATTACCGCTCGGCCTACGTTCTGGTGGCGCGGCGCGGCAGCCTCGACGGCCTGACCGGGCTCGACGATGCCCGCCTCAAGGGCAAGGCGATCGGGGTGATCGTCGGCACGCCGCCGGTCGACCGGATGGGCGCGCTCGGTCTCGTGCCGACGATGAAGCCCTATCCGCCCTACCAGTTCGATCCGGCGCGCAAGCACCAGACCGTCTCGGCCGAGATCGTCGCCGACGTCGCCTCGGGCAAGCTCGACGCGGCCGTTTTGTGGGGGCCCGCCGCCGGCTGGCTCGCGCGTCAGGCCGGCGGCCTCGACGTGGTGCCGCTCCTGCGCGAGCCCGACCGGCCGCCACTCGCCTACCGCATCGCCATGGGGGTGCGGCACGGCGAGAACGAGTGGAAGCGGGTCCTCAACACCGCGCTCCGCAAGCGCCGGGCCGAGATCGAGGCGGTGCTCCGCGACTACGCGGTGCCGCTCCTCGACGAGGAGGAGAACCGGCTCCTGCCGGCGGAAGGCAAGCCGTGAGGCGGGGCCTCGCGGCCGCGATCCTGATCCTGGCCGCGACCATGGCCCGGGCCGCGCCGACGGAGCCCGACGGCTACCGCCAGGAGGATTACCGCAGCCCGACGCCCGCCGCCTTGCGCGGCGCGACGACCCTCACCACGCCGGAGGCCGAGCGGCTGTGGCGCGCCGGCGCCGCTTTCGTCGACGTGCTGCCGCGCCCGCCCCAGCCCACCACCCTGCCGCCCGGCACGATCTGGCGCGACGCCCCCCACGACAGCATCCCGCACGCCCACTGGCTGCCCAATACCGGCTTCGGCGCCCTGGCGCCGCAGACTGAAGACTATTTTCGCAGCGGCCTCACGGCGGCGACGGAGGGCCGATTCGAAAAGCCCGTGGTGCTGTTCTGCCAGCGCAACTGCTGGATGTCGTGGAACGCCGCGAAGCGCGCCGTGGCGCTGGGCTACCGGAGCGTCCACTGGTACCCGGACGGGACCGACGGCTGGGGCGAGGCCGGCCTGCCCCTCGAGCGGGCGAGCCCGGCGGCGCCGTGACGCTCACGCTTGGGCGTGGCATGCAGGAAGCGTCCGAATCGGGAGACACAGCATGGGCCAAGAGATGAGCGAGGCACGGGTCGCCATCGTCACCGCCGGCGGCAGCGGCATGGGGGCCGCGGCCGCCCGCAAGCTGGCGGCGGACGGCTTCCGGGTCGCGATCCTGTCCTCGTCGGGCAAGGGCGAGGCCCTGGCGGACTCCCTCGGCGGGCTCGGGGTGACGGGGTCGAACCTCTCGCCGGACGATCTCGCCCGCCTCGTCGACCGGACGATGGAGCGCTGGGGGCGGGTGGACGTGCTCGTCAACAGCGCCGGCCACGGCCCCAAGGGTCCGCTCCTCGATCTCACCGACGAGGACTGGAGCCGCGGGATGGAGGTCTACTTCCTCAACGTGGTGCGGCCGACCCGCCTCGTCACGCCGATCATGAAGCGCCAGGGCGGCGGCACGATCATCAACATCTCGACCTTCGCGGCCTTCGAGCCCGAGCAGGCCTTTCCGACCTCCGGGGTCTTCCGCTCGGGGCTCGCCGCCTTCACCAAGCTCTTCTCCGACCGCTACGCCGCCGACAACGTCCGGATGAACAACATCCTGCCAGGCTTCATCGACAGCTTGCCGGAGAAGCCGGGTATCCGCGACCGCATCCCGATGGGCCGCTATGGCCGCGAGGACGAGATCGCTGCCGTCGTCTCGTTCCTGGCCTCGGAGGGCGCGGGGTACATCACCGGGCAGAATGTGCGGGTGGATGGGGGGATCACGCGGTCGGTGTAGGGGCGCGGGTCCGGGCAACGATCACCAGACCGATCCGACGGTACTCCCACCCACAGGGTCATCCCGGGGCTCGGCGGAGCCGAGAACCCGGGATCCATAACTGCCGAGGGCGCAGGCTCAGGCTGAACCCTGTCCGCCTCATCCTGAACCGTCGGCGGTTATGGATCCCGGGTTCCGCTGCGCGGCCCCGGGATGACACGGAGGGTGTGAGGATCGTCGAGCCCGGCATGGGGCGCTGGGAGGGGGCGCGATGATCGGGCCACGGGCGAACGCCCTCAGCCATCCGTCTCCACCGGCTCGATCCCGCTCCGATCCAGCCGCGCCAGCGCCTGCACCACCGTCTCCCCGCCGATCACCAGGTCCGGCGCGATCTCGGCGAGCGGCACCAGCACGAAGGCGCGCTCGCGCAGGAAGCGGTGGGGCAGCACCAGGCGCGTGTCGGAGACCGTGGCGCCGGCATAGTGCAGCACGTCGATGTCGATCACCCGCGGGCCCCAGCGGCGCTCGCGCACCCGGCCGAGGCGGGTCTCGACGGACAGGCAGGCTTCCAGGAGCGCGTGGGGCGACAGTGTCGTCTCGATGCCGAGCGCCGCGTTGAGGAACCAGTCCTGGTCGGTGTCGCCCCAGGGCGGGGTGCGGTAGTGGCGCGAGCGGGCCGTCACTGTGATGCCGGGCGTGGCCGCAAGGGCCGCGACCGCGGCGTCGAGCATCGCGACCTTGTCGCCGAGATTGCTGCCGAGCCCGAGATAGGCCTCAGTCACGGCGCGTCCTCGTGATCTCGACCGCGACGCCGTCGAGCACCAGCGGCACCGGCGCGCCCGGCTTGTCGATCCGCACGGTCAGGCTCTCGATCGCCGGGAAGGCGGCGAGCGCGTCCTGCGCGATCGTCTCGGCCAGGGCCTCGATCAACCGGAATCGCCGCTCGGTGGCGATGCGGTGGGCGAGGCCGGCGAGGTCGGCATAGCTCACCGTGGCAGCGATGTCGTCGCTTGTGCCGGCATCGCGCAGATCGAGGCGGGCCTCCAGCGAGAGGTAGAAGCGCTGGCCGAGCACCTCCTCCTCCGGCAGCACGCCGTGGCGGGCGAACACCGCGAGGCGGTGGATCAGGATGCGGTCCACCCGTTCAAGCTCCGATGCGGGAGGCGGGGCGCGTGATCGCGTCGACCACCTGGCAGGCCTCGACATGGGGGCGCACGTCGTGCACCCGCACGATGTCGGCCCCGAGCGACGCCGCGGCGACGTGGGCGGCGATCGAGCCGAACAGCCGGTCGGCCGGGGCGGTCGCGGCGTTGTGGATGCGCCCGAGCACCGATTTTCGCGAGACGCCGACGAGGAGCGGGAAACCGAGCGTCTTCAACTCGGGCAGGCGCCGCAGCGCCTCCAGGTGCTGCTCCCAGCTCTTGCCGAAGCCGATCCCGGGATCGAGCACGATGTCGTGGTCGGGGATGCCGGCCCGGCGGGCGATGGTGAGCGAGCGCTCGAAGAAGGCCCGCATCTCGTCCACGATGTCGAGGCTCGGATCGATGGTCTCGCGGTTGTGCATCACCACCACCGGCGCGCCGTGATGGGCCGCGACCCGCGCGATCTCCGGCTCCCGCTGCAGGCCCCAGACGTCGTTGACGATGCCGGCGCCTGCCTTGAGGGCCATGTCGGCGGTCGAGGCCTTGTAGGTGTCGATCGAGATCGGGACGGGGAGGGCGGGGCCGAGCATCCGGATCGCCGGCAGCACCCGGGCCTGCTCCTCCTCGGCCGGCACCGGCACGTGGCCGGGACGGGTCGATTCGCCGCCGATGTCGAGGAGCGCCGCGCCTTCCTCGACCAGGCGGGCGGCTTGATCCCGCGCCGCGTCGAGGTCCTGGAAGCGGCCGCCATCCGAGAACGAATCGGGCGTGACGTTCAGGATGCCCATCACCAGGGTGCGGCGGCCGAGATCCGGCAGCAGGGCGGCGAGTGCAGACACGGGCGAAGGATCCTCGAGACGACCGCTCCGGGATAGGCCGGCGGACGCCGGCGCGCAACGGCACCCCGCCGATCACGGTCCGGCGAGACGAGGCGCGAAACCGCGTCCCTTCAGGGGCTTACCCTGGTGCCGGGCGGACGCGTCCTCTACATTGGTCGAACCACGAGAGGTCCGCCGGGGCCCGCATTGGAGAGAACGTCATGAGAGTGCTGGCGGCCTTGAGCGTCGCGGCGATGCTGGCCGGGCCGGCCGCGGCGCAGGACGAGCGGCCCGAGACCACCTGGACCGAGCTGCGTCCCTCCATCCTCGGTGAGCGCCCGATCCGGGACGGCGCCGGGCTCGTGAGCCTGGAGGCGCCCAAGCGCGCGGAGGATGCCGCCCTCGTGCCGGTGACCCTGCGGATCGCGCTGCCCGAGGGCGATCCCCGCCGGGTGAAGAGCCTGACCCTGGTGGTGGACGAGAACCCTTCGCCGGTGGTCGGCACGATCCGGTTCGCGCAAGGACAGCGCCGCTTCGACCTCTCGACCCGCATCCGGGTGAATTCCTACTCCTACATCCGCGCCATCGCCGAGACCGAGGAGGGCGGGCTCTACATGACCAAGGCCTACGTCAAGGCGGCGGGCGGCTGCTCGGCGCCGGCGGTCAAGGACCCGGCCGAGGCCAAGGCCCATCTCGGCGAGATGCGCTTCCGCGCCTTCGCCGAGCGCGGCGAGGCCCAGGTGCAGGTCCGCCACCCGAATTATTCCGGCCTGCAGATGGACCAGGTGACCCGGCTCTACACCCCGGCCTGGTTCGTCGAATCCCTCACCGTGCGCCAGGGTGAGACGCCGCTCTTCGCGATGACCGGCGGCATCTCGATCAGCGAGGACCCGACCTTCCGCTTCTCCTTCGCCGGCAATGCCGAGCCAGTGACGGTGGCGGCCAAGGACACCGAGGGGCGGGTGTTCACCCGGACCTTCCCGGCGGGCGGCGGAACGTGACGGCACGATCTGGCGAGAGGACGATCCGGCGATGCGGCTCGGCTACCTGATTCTGTACGTTCCGGACGTGGCGGCGAGCGTCGCGTTCTATGAGCGCGCCTTCGGGCTGGCGCCGCGCTTCGTCCACGAGAGCGGGCAATATGCCGAGCTGGAGACCGGCGCGACGGCCCTGGCCTTCGCCGAAGAAACCTTCGTCGCGCAGACGTGCCCGGGCTTCCGCCCGAACCGCCGCGCCGAGGCGCCGGCGGGCTTCGAGGTCGGGCTGGTCGCCGAGGACGTCCCGGCCGCCTTCGCCCGGGCGGTGGCGGCGGGCGCGGTGCCCGTGACGGAGCCAGTGACCAAGCCCTGGGGCCAGATCGTCGCCTATGTGCGCGACGGGGACGGCGTGCTGGTGGAGCTGTGCAGCGCCATGGGCGGGTGATCCGTCCTGCGCTGCCGGCGCAGCCCGCGACCGTCACTGGGCCGTCGAGGCGGGCGTGATGGCCCCGGCGAAGATCGGCGCGCACCCTTGATCCCGCCCCGCAGCGAGGCGGCAGGCCGCGTCGACCGGGAGCATCGGGACCTCACGACGGGACGGGCAGGCGCCGGCGCACCAGGGCGACGTGGTACGCGACGCCGTGGGGCAGGGCGGCATCGTCGAAATCGTAGGTCGGGTTGTGGAGCGGCGCCGAGCCCTCGCTGTTGCCGAGGAAGACGAAGCAGCCCGGCACGTGGGCGAGGAAACGGGCGAAATCCTCCGATCCGGTCATCGGCGCCCGCGCGACGGCGACCGCGTCCGCCCCGAGCGCAGCCGCGGCCGCGGCGAGCGCCACCTCGGTGAGGGCGGGGTCGTTGAGGAGCGGCACGAACTCGCGGGTGTAGGCGACCTCGGCCGTCACGCCGTAGGCGCGGGCGGTGCCCTCCGCGATCGCCCGCATCTGCCGCTCGATCTCGGCGCTGACCTCCGGCCGGAAGCTGCGCGCGTCGCCGAGGATGCGGGCCCGGCCGGGCAGGGCGTTGCGGGTGCCGTCGGTGATCAGCTCCGTCACCGAGACCACCCCGACCTCGGTCGGATCGAGGCGGCGCGACACGATCGTCTGCAGGCTCATCACGGTGGCGCAGGCGGCGACCAGGACCTCGCTGCCCGTATGCGGCCGGGCGGCGTGGCCGCCGATGCCGGTGAGGACGATCTCGAAATTGTCCTCCGCCGACATGATCGGGCCGGGGCGGGTCTCGAACCGGCCGATCCCTAAGCCCGGCAGGTTGTGGAGGCCGTGGATCTCCTCGAAGGGGAAACGCTCCATCAGGCGATCGTCGAGCATCGCGAGGGCGCCGCGGCCCCATTCCTCGGCGGGCTGGAACAGGAAGCGCACCGTGCCGTCGAAGCCGCCCTCCGCGGCGAGTTGCCGGGCGGCGCCGAGCAGCATCGCCGTGTGGCCGTCATGGCCGCAGGCATGCATGGTGCCGGCGTGGCGCGAGCGGTGGGGACGCGTGCCCTGCTCGGAGATGCGCAGGGCATCCATGTCAGCGCGCAGCGCGATCGATCGCTGGCCGCAGCCGCGCCGGAGCGTGCCGACGATTCCGGTGCCGCCGACGCCCTCGGCGACCTCGTCGAGGCCGAATTCCCGCAGCTTCTCCGCCACGAAGGCGGCGGTGCGTCGCTCCTCGAAGCCGAATTCGGGATGGGCGTGGAGGTCGCGCCGCCAGGCGACCATCTCTCGCAACAGAGCGGAATCACTCGTCATCGCGCGTTCCCCGACTCGTCCTCGGGCAGGGCGCCCTCGGTGACGAGGATGAGGAGGCAGCTGTCGCGGTCGAGCCGCAGCTCCGCTGCCTGGGCCGGATCGGCGAGAGCCGCCAGGGCGCCGGCGAGGCCGGCCGCGCCGGAGGGCGTCGTCGCGGGGCCGCCCACCTCGGCGAGGACTTGCGGCGCCCGCCGCAGCTCGGCTTCCGTGACGGTCGCGACCTGGGCGCCGTGGCGGCGCAGGACCGCCAGGGCCGGGGCGCTGGCCTCGCCGCAGGACAGCATCTCGGCTTCGGTATGGAGGTCCCCCGGCACCCGGACCGGGCGGCCGGCGGCGAGGGCGGGCGCGAGGCAGGCCGCCTGCTCCGGCTCCACCGCCACCACGAGGCCGGGGTGGCTGAGCCAGCCGGCCAGGCCCTCAGCCATC
>NZ_JBEXZS010000196.1:0-6634 GCF_040593685.1 Methylobacterium sp. EM32
GAGGGCGCCGGTGCCGGCATCGACGTCGGCCACGCTCAGGCCTGTCAGCGCCAGCGCCGTGTCCTCGCTCGCCGCGAACGAGGCCGGCAGCCCGTTCACCGGCGCGTCGTCGACCGGAACGACGGAGATCGTCGTCGCCGCCGTGTTGGAGGTGAGGCCGCCGTCGTTGACGGTCACCGCAACGTTGCGCGCCGTCGTCGCGGGATTGTCGGAGGTCGACGAGAACTGGATCTGCTTCAGGGCGGTGGCGTAGGCCGCAGGCGACGCGGCGCCGCTGAGCGTGATCGTGACCTCGCCCGCCACGCTCGTATCCGTCACCGCTGTGATCCCCGCCGGGGGCGCGCCGACGAAGGCCAGGACGTCGCCGGCCTGCGCGTTGGTTAGGACGACCGTCGCCGTGCGCAGGAGGGTGCTGTCGGGATCGGCGATTCCGGCCGCCGCGGCGGCGATCGCGACCCCGGCGCCGTTCTCGGTGTAGCTCGTCGCATAGTTCCGGGCGCCTGCCGCGAAGGTGTTGACCCGGACGGTGTCGACGAAGATGTCGTCGCCGGAGGTGCCGGCATTGTACGAGAAGGTGAGTGTGCCGCTGTCGGCGACGCTCGTCGGCAAGTTGACGGTGATGTCGGTGGCCGTCCACGCCTGGTAGGTCGAGGCGGCGATCGCCGCCGGACCGCCGCTCGCCCCGTTGAGGTAGGTGACGGTCGCCGTGGTGGCGCCGGCGCCGGAGACGCCCGTGGTGATCCGGGCGTAGACGACCCCGGCGACCGAGACGTCGAGCACCGCCGGCACGGCGGTGTCGGGCGTCGAGTTGTTCCAGCCGAAGCCGAAGACGAGCTGGGCCGTGCCGTTCGCGGACGGACCGTTGCGCAGGCCCGTGAGCCCGGTCTGTGTCAGCGTGCCGGCGCTTCGGTCGGCGTCCCAGTACACGCCGCCGCCACCGACGGTCGCGGTGTAGGTGGTGCTGCCAGAGGTCGTCCACGGCGCGAGGCTGCCGGTGAAGGTGCCGTTCTGGACGATGTTGGCCGCCGCGTCGGCCGCGACCGCCGAGTTGAGGTCGACGACCGGCGGGCGCGCCGCGTAGCCGAAATCGATGCCCTGGTCGCTGGCGCCGATGGCGGTGAGCGTCACGCTGCGGGTGGCGCCGCCGGTGGTCGAGGCGGCGGTGCCGAGGACGCCGTTCGTATCGGTGACCCGCACGATGTAGCGGCCGGGCAGCACGCCACCGAACTGGTAGGTGCCGTCGGAACCGGTCGTGTCCGTCGCCAGGATGCGCTCGCCCGCATCCACCACGCCGTCGCCGTCGATATCGTCGACGAGCTGCACGGTGACGTTGGCAAAGCCCGTGTCGCCCGCCGTCACACTGCCGCTGGCGTCGCGGTCGGCGAAGACCCGGTCGCCAATCGCCCCCGTCGCCGGGACCCAGGTCGCCGCGTCGGCGACGCCGCCCAGCGCCGTGGTGCCGTCGGTGGTGATGGGGATCGCCGCGCCGATCGCCGCACCGGTGACCGCGTTGATCTGCTGGACGACCGTGCCGACGACGTAGGTGTTGCCGAGGATATCGCCGCCGCCCTGGATGGCGTTGGCGCTCGCCGGGTTCGTGACGGTGTTGATGACGAGGCCGTCGGCGAGGTTGTACCGGGTGAGCGTCGTGCCGCTCAGGCTCAGCAGGACGCCGGTGCCGCCGTTGCCGGTCGGGTCGGCGGCGAAGTCGCCCCAGTCGTTCGTGACCGTGATCGGAAGGCCGAAGGTCGCGGCGGTCGCGACGGTCCGCCCGCTATTGGCGAAGGTGATCCGGTAGATCTGGTCCGAGGTTCCCGTGACGTTCTCGACGCCGAGATAGAGGGCATTGTTGACGAAGGCCGCGGCCCCGCTGCCGACGCCGGTCGTGGTGCCGACCACGATGCTCGCCCCGGCGCCGTTGTTGGTCAGGTCCGCGTCGATGACGATGTGCTGGTTGTTGACGTAGTCGTAGGCGAACAGGGCGCGGTTCGTGCCCGCCGACGCACTGTCGGCGTAGTAGATCAGGCCGTTGCCCTGGTCGATCGCGACCGAGTTGGCGGTTCCACTGAACGTGATGCCGCCGATCGTCGCCGGGATCGTGGTGACCAGGGTCGCTCGGCCGGTCGTCACGTCGATGCTGTAGAGGCCCGCGCCGACGGCCGCGACGATCGCGCCGCGCCCGGTCGCGACTGTGGTGGCGAGCAGGCCCGCATAGGCGTCGCGGCCCGCCTCGGTGACGGCGAGGGGCGTCTCGACCGGGCCGGTGCGGACCTCGAGGTCCCAGTCGCCGCCGAGCGCGGCGGCGCCGGTCGGGTCGGTCGAGGCGGCGACGTCGGCACCGGTCGCCTCGGCGAGGAGCGCCGCCGCCCGGGCGCCGTCCGGCCCGCCCGCGAAGTCGCAGCCGTAGATCAGCAGGTCGGCGCTGTCGGCGAGCGCGCCGCGCATCACCGCCAGGTCGCCGGCATAGCGCCCGGCGATCGAGGCCGCGTCGAGCGTCGCGGTGCCGATCCGTAGGGAAGCGGTGTCTCCGTGCGACAGAATGTGGACCGCCGTGATGTCGCTACGGCCGCGCAGAGCCTCGGCGATCTGGTCGAGGCCGTCGCGCTCGCCGTCGATCACGACGACCTCGGCCTTCGACGATAGGTTCCGCAGCAGGGTATCGCGGTCCGCGACTCGGTCGTCGACGAACACGACCTCATGCCCCTCGGCCGGGCTCGCGGCGGCGTCGACGACCTCGGCCCCGGTCAGCCGCGAGAGCCAGCCGGCGCCTGTCACGCCTGCCGCCCCGGTGGCGAAACCCTCGGCATCCACGGTGATGCGCGCGTCGTCGGCGAGCGTCGCGCCGACGCGCATCAGGTCGCCCTTCTGGTCCTCGCTCAACCCATTGAGGTCGATCGCGCCGGAGCCGAGGACGAGGCGTCCCCCCTCGCCTTCCGACACGATGGTGAGAGAGGCGACGTCCGTCCTGCCGCGCAGGTAGGCGGCGATCTGCGCGAGTCCGTCCTCGTCCCGGGGAAGCATCAGCACCTCGGTGCCCGGCGCCCTCCCCCGTCCGCTCTCCGGCGCCCCATCCCGCGACGGATCGATCACGACGAGATGGGTACCGGACGCTGCCGGTTCGGCCACCGGAACCGGATGCGCGGCGGCCCCGCCCGCATCGGGCTCGGCGGCCGGGCTGTCGTGCCCTGCGACGGCTCCCGCCTCCTGCCCGTCGTCAGCCTGCTGCGCGACGGCCGCCGCCGCGGCGGCCCCGGCCGCGTCGAACAGCACGCGATCCTCGAGCCGCAACAGACCCGTCGCTACCCTTCCACGCTGCCCTGATCGATGAGACACGCATGGCCCCCTGCGTCTTGACGCGCCGGCGTGCGACCCTCTCCCATCAACTTCAGATTGAGGTCGCACGGATTTCCGGCACAACCTACAGAGGCATGTCTGGGGTGGAAAGGGGCTTGAGCGATTGGAGATTATGCATTTTTGCAACACATTTAGGCTATAAATATTATCAAATGATATAACGACTTGATATTCACGATCTAAAACGGAGTGGAATGTTCATAAATCAATTTATATAGCATCTTATGTGTCCAAAAAAGCAGAATTTTTTGTATAATATAAAGTTGGTTTTGTGAAATAGTCCGTGTGCCGGTAGCGATTACACAGAACGGACGTCAAATGGCGGGCACCAGGTTTCCGATTGTGTCGGGTTCCGATTGAAAAAACACAACCTGTGGTTTTCGCTGCGGAATGGGTTGCCACAGCCTCGACGAGTGTCGGCTCGATACGGGCGGTCACAGGGAAACGGACCACGGATACCGTACGGAATAGGCCTAATGGGCTAGGCCGTCTGACCGGTATTCCTAAGTCAACAATTGGTCACTTCACCTGCGCGACGAGGGGTTCGGGGACGAACGCTTGCTACCTACAAGCTTCTGGTTGGTCGCCTCACGTGGGCGAACCCGGCTCAGCCGGAGCGCAGCGCCGACCGACGCGGCAATTCCGCCATCAATCTGTTTGCCCGACAGCACCGGCCATGACGGTACGCCGCGTCGCCTCGACGTGACGCCGCGTCGTTCACGCGACCTCTCGCATTGACGCATCCTCCGCCTGGCGCCCCCGCGCTGATCATGCACCATCACACTCCGGGACTGCACACCCAGAGAAGCCAACCAGGAAACCGGAATGAGAGCTCCACGCGGATGGCGCCCGCGCATTCGGCATGGCTGGCACAGAGAGGCGCCGGGCGCTGAGACGGGTGGGGCGTGAACCGACCGTGTCCCAGAAAACGGGCCCTCGGCGTGGATCAGTCAGCCGGGGCAGGACCACCGCCCCGCCGCCCCTTGAATCCGGTCTCCACGGCACTTCGAAGACGGCACGGCCACCGCGTCGCGCCCGAATCGGACGGCGTGACGGGCCAGGCTGCGAAAACCGTCGCGAGTTCCGCCGAGGGATAGGATCGCAGGACGGATTTAGGCGATTACCAGTGCGATTTGCGCTACTATACCCACCAATTGTTTGTCATCAATCAATCAAGCTAGGATTTATGTTGCGCTGCAGCTATCACTGATGCAAGTATATCAGAACGAGTTTTCGCGTCGGCGATAAGCGTAAATGCACTCAATAATTGAATTGACTGATCGTAAAGACAGGCTTTCTCATATTCTAATCTTTTATTTTTATAATAACCCGAATCTTTTCCGTGCTTCTTGATACGAAATCCCAGTTTTTGCTCGATCTGATTTATTCTTTGAAAACATTTACTTTCATCGTCATATTTCATAATCGCATTTTCTTCAGAAGAAGAATCGGCATTATCCTGGCTGAATGGCGAGTCTTTACTCATTTTAATCTCCAATTCACTCATACAAAGATGGTTTTGATATGGCAAATCGGCCAACCTCTGCGCAGTCCGTCACAACCCTCTCCTATCTATGCTCGGCTATCCATAACATTTCTTGTCCGGCTATTAGAAACGCATGTGAAATTTCACGCGCGGCGACTACCATTTGTTACGGACTATGCAATTTAGGGTAGGCGTGTTGGACTACTGACGGAGGCGCGCGTGCGAAGCGCACATCACACCCTTCATCTGCATCCACCGATGATCGACGTGCTTGCCATCCCTGATGCGGTGGGAAGCTGGGATTGGGACATCTCTCGCAATCGCATCTACACCGATGATGTCGTAGCCAATTTGTTCGGCGTGGATCTGCGAGAGGCGGCGGCCGGCGTATCGATCGAACGTTTCGTGGCCGGCATCCATTGCGACGACCGGCAATGGGTCTCGGCCTATATCCGTCGGACGGTCGAGACATCGGGAGTGCTCGTCGCCGAATACCGGACATGCCCACGGAAGGGCAAAGTGAGGTGGGTGCTGGCGCGAGGCCGCTTCTACCACGACGATGCCGGTCGACCGCTGCGCAGTCATGGCATCATCGTCGACATCACCGACCGCAAGGACGACAGCTCGCGATTCGCCGCCGAGCCCGTGAACCAAGCGGATCATCCACTCGAGCGTGCGGCCGATCAGTGCATGGCCCTGCGTGAGACGCTGGCGGAGGCGAAGCAGCCGTTCCTGATGAAGCTCGCCGACATGGTGCTTCTGGAACTCGGACGGGAGCTGAGCAAGCTGCTGGCCAAGGCACGACGGCAGCGCCTCAGTTGACAAGGGCTGGCTTGGGATGGGGCGTATCGCCCGAGATCCCGACGCCGGGATGGATCTGCATCGACACAGGCTGCGGCCTGCGGCGGCAGCTCGACAGTGGCGGCACCGATACGCTGAACGCGCTCCTCCGCGCATTCCAGGCTGCATCTGGCCTGGAAGCGCCTCGGCGACACGACGCCTGATCGAGCAACGCGATCGGGCTGGAGCACCGTCCGATCGCGCTGCGATCGGACCGTGCTCCAGGTCTTTGATTTTACCTCATTTTCTTTGCCGAGCCGGTATCCACTTCGTCTGACGGTCCACGAGGCTGGCCGGGCTCGGCGGACCTTCGCTCCCGTGGGGGCCGCCGAGGCGCACGCGATGGTGGTGGTCAACAAATCACCGGAGCGTGTTGAGGGGCAGGAAATCCGTTCCATCGCATTCGGGGAGCGATCGTCCGGCACGTGCTGCCGTCAACCAGCGATCTGACTGGTCGGCCGATCCGCTCGGCAACGAGATCGTTCCTCGCGAACGGGGATGCCGCGCTGTGACGCGCGATCAGTCGTACGACGGGCAAAGGACGAGACGACCTCGACGAGACAACCTGGGGGCGGATCCAGTCCGCCTCCAGGCTGCATGAAAATTCAGGCTCGTGCCGGAATTTTTCGAACGATCTTCTATGCGGCCGCCATTCGAGTCCCCTGGACGGTGGCCGCGATGCCGCCGGTACGCCTATGCCGGCACCGCCAAAGTTCGACGAAGGGGGTTCCTTCTACAGCCTCCGCGTGTTCACACAGCCTCGCCCCCGGCGGACTTCCGTTTCCCCTCACCTTTCGTGCCCCGCCGTCGAGGCCGTCTCGCGCACCGGCGACAGCAGGTAGTCGATCACCCGGCGCCGGCCGGTGCGGATCTCCACCGTCGCGGTCATGCCCGGCGTCAGCGCCACCTCCTTGCCGTCCGCCATGATCGTGGTCCGGGCCAGCGCCACCGTCA